>JBHAQX010000124.1:0-3977 GCA_041830595.1 Evtepia sp. | reverse complement strand
CCATAATCAGCTCTAAATTGATGATCTCTACATCACGCAGAGGGGAAGTATCTCCCTCTACATGTATTACGTTCTCATCATCGAAGCAGCGCACGACATGGACAATGGCATCGGTCATGCGGATATTGGAGAGAAATTTATTCCCCAGGCCCTCGCCCTTCGAGGCGCCGCGGACCAGACCTGCAATGTCCACAAATTCAATGACTGCGGGTAGATAGCGCTTGGATCCATACAGCTGTGCCAAAAAATCCATGCGGGAGTCGGGGACCGTGACCACGCCCACATTGGGTTCAATGGTGCAAAAGGGATAGTTGGCCGACTCGGCGCCGGCATTGGTAATTGCATTAAATAGAGTGCTTTTTCCCACATTGGGTAAGCCCACAATTCCTAATTTCATTGGTATATTCCTTCTTCCGGCATATTGCCATTAAAATGGGCTACAGCAGGCGCTCTTCCTTGCGCCATACATACTGCAGCCAAGATTTCCGTGCTATTATACTGGATTCTTTCTGAAAACACAAGTCCCCCATATTTTCCACTTTTCCTTTTAAAATACTGGATTTTAACAATTTTTAAAGATTTTTCCCTATCTTTTTAAATTCCCCTGTGTTAGAATGGGATAGTTTTCTCTCACAGTCTCTGTGAGAGTGCTTTTCTCTACAAAGCGGTTCTGAGCCTAGTGTAACTAACATTGCCACAGAACCCTCTTTATGTATGGATCTGCTCGCCTTCTTCCCCCATCTGGCCGATCCGAGAACCATATTATTAAAATTTATTGACTAAAGGAGTTAACAACAGCGATGGCTTATTATGACGCCTTGGTAATCGGCGCCGGCTTGGCCGGCTCCATTTTGGCCAGAGAGTTGGCCGAGCGCGGCGGCATGCAGGTGCTTCTTTTGGAGCAACGACCCCATGTGGGTGGCAATGCCTATGACTGCATGGACGAAAACCGTATTTTGATTCACCAATACGGCCCTCATATTTTTCATACCAACAACAAACGAGTCTTTGACTACTTGTCCCGTTTCACCAAATGGCGGGAGTACGAACATCGAGTGGTTGCCAATGTCCATGGCACGTTGATGCCTGTTCCCTTTAACCTATCCTCCCTGCATATGGCCTTTGGTCCTGAGCGGGGTGCTCTTTTGGAAGAAAAACTGCTCCGTGCCTATGGCCCGGAAGAAAAAGTTTCGATTCTGGAGCTACGTCAGTCCGATGATCCCGATCTCTTTGAGGTAGCAAACTATATCTACCACAATGTATTTCTCCACTACACTATGAAGCAGTGGGGCACCACCCCGGAAAAAATTGATCCCAATACCACGGCCCGGGTTCCTGTGTTTCTCTCTCGGGATGACCGGTATTTTCAAGATAAATATCAGGGTATGCCCGAACAGGGCTATACCGCCATGTTTGACAGTATCCTAAACCACAAAAAAATCTCGACCCACATAGGGACGGCTGCGAAACAGCGTCTCCGACTAGAGGATGGCAAAAGCTATCTAGACAACGAGATGTTTCATGGCCCGATTATTTACACTGGTGCTGTGGATGAACTCTTCGACTGCCAAAATGGTCGTCTGCCCTATCGCACCTTAGATTTTCAGTTTGAAGCTCTGCCCCAACCCTTTTATCAAACCCATGGCACAGTAAACTATACCGTAAGTGAGGACTATACCCGCATTACGGAGTTCAAGCACCTGACGGGGCAAGATGCACCCGACCGCACCACCATTGTTAAGGAGTTTGCCAGAGCCTATGATGGGGAAAAGGGTGATGTGCCCTACTACCCCGTCATCTCTCCGGAGAGTCGGAGCCTTCATGACCACTATTGCTCCAAGGCTCTGCAGTATTCGAATCTCTACCTATTAGGCCGTCTGGCTGAATATCAGTACTACAACATGGATGCCATTGCCGAGCGAGCTTTGACCCTTGCCGATGAGCTCTTAACCGTATAGACAAAGCGAGGACCAACCGAATGAAACTGATTACCTTTGCTGTTCCCTGCTATAATTCTGCTTCGTATATGAACAAATGCATTGATACTCTGCTTAAAGCAGGCCCCGATGCTGAGATTATTTTGATCAACGATGGCTCCAGCGATAACACCGCTGCCATTGCCGACGGCTATGCCGCAAAGTACCCGGAGCAAATTCGTGTCATTCACCAAGAGAATGGCGGTCACGGAGAGGGTGTCAACCAGGGGCTACGTAATGCGACTGGCCTTTATTATAAAGTGGTAGACTCTGATGATTGGCTGGATATTCCTGCCCTAGATGCTGCTATGGACAAGTTGCGTGAATTCGCAGCCATGCCAGAACCCCTGGACCTGCTCATCTGCAACTATGTTTACGAGCATGTAGAGGACAATAGCCAAAAAAGTATGCGCTACACCAATGTGTTCCCCCAGGATAAGATATTCACCTGGGCAGACACCCATCGGTTTTCTCCCTCTCAATATCTGCTGATGCATTCCGTGATCTACCGCACACAGCTGCTTCGGGATTGCCACTTAGAACTTCCTAAGCACACATTCTATGTAGATAACCTGTTTGTCTATCAGCCCTTGCCCTTTGTGAAAACCATGTACTATTTAAATGTAGACCTTTACCGTTATTTCATTGGTCGCCAAGATCAGAGTGTCAACGAGCAGGTCATGGTCAAGCGAGTAACGCAACAGGTGCGGGTAACCCGCCTTATGATCCAGGCCCATAACCCAAGGGATGTGATGACAAGCAACAAGCGACTTGGCCGCTACATGTACAATTACTTAACCATGATGATGTCCATTTCTTCTGTCTTTCTAAATTTAGATGGCAGTCCCGAGGCGCTACAGGAAAAGGAGTTGCTGTGGGGATATGTCAAATCTCTAGATCCCTCTCTCTACCTCTCTTTGCGGTATCGCAGCTTTTCTGCCTTTACCAATTTTCCTGGGTACCAGGGACGTAAACTTTCAATTTCTTTATACCGCCTGGCTCGAAAAATTTATAAGTTCAATTAAAAAGGCGACTCACTCTCCTTTGTAAAGAATCTGCTTCTGGCATTTCCTTCGTGTGTTGCCATATAAGAAAAGAGAAGCAAGCTTGTTATATCAGAGTTTTTTCTCTTTTTTTGTCGTTCATCATTGAATTTCTTCTCTCTTTGCAGTAAAATTCCAGTTACATCACTGTAGATCGGGGTGCTATTTTGCTCAATATTGTTTTAGTCGAGCCAGAAATCCCTGCCAACACAGGGAATATTGCTCGTACCTGTGCCGCTACCGGCAGTCGCCTGCATCTCATTCGCCCTTTGGGGTTTGATATCAGTGAGAAGGCCGTGCGTCGGGCCGGTCTTGACTACTGGGATTTACTTGATCTTACCGTCTACGACGGGTTGGATGATTTTTGGGTGCAGCATCCCCAGCCGGATCTCTGGCTTGCCAGCACCAAGGCCTCTCAGCCCTATACCAAGGCCACCTTTCGTGACAACTGCTTTCTTTTCTTTGGTAAGGAAACCGCAGGCCTGCCCGCTGAACTGCTACATACCCATCCCAACCGCTGCATCCGACTGCCCATGCGGGAGGATGCCCGCAGCTTAAACTTAGCAAATTCTGTCGCTGTTATTTGCTATGAAGTTCTGCGCCAGCTGGACTTTCCCGGCCTTTTAGACAAGGGACGGATGCCCGACCGTTCTTCCATATTATAGTGTAATGTATGTGAAAGGAGCCATTGGCTTTGAATTATCACAAGAAAACCGTTCGCGACATTGACGTAGCTGGAAAGAAAGTTCTGCTGCGCTGTGATTTTAATGTGCCTCATGATAAGAAAACAGGAATTATTCAGGATGTCACTCGCATTTCCGAATCCGTTCCTACCATTGAATACCTGTTAAATCAAGGTGCTGCCGTCATCATCTGCTCTCACCTTGGCCGACCCAAAGGGATCTGGAATCCAGCCCTTTCCCTGGCCTCTGTGGCGGGCTGCCTTCAGTCCATGCTG
>JBHAQX010000123.1:0-4565 GCA_041830595.1 Evtepia sp. | reverse complement strand
GAATGAAGTGATCTAATATAGAATTATAGCAAAAATAAGAAAGGAAATTAGCTTATCTTAGGGAAGAAGCAAGAACATAAGGAAAAAGATAACGGGTTGGTGTAGCAAATAGACCCAAAGGGAGTGGCGTCCTAAAAAGCGAAAAGAAGCACTGAGACGGCCCTCTGTTTTGGGCCAGGCGATGCGGGAGAAGGCAAGTTGATAAAAAAGTATCCGGCTAAAAAAACAAAAAAGTTTGGTAGCAGGGGGAAATAGTCACTGGAAGAAAAGCTACGGGGTGTAAAGCCTAAGAAAGCGGCGACCGGACCATGATAAAACATTGTGGGTAAGTCCCAAAAATGTAAGGTGCCAAGGCCTAAATAACCCTGGGGAAGTGGTCGTAACGAAAGAGCCAAAAGAAGGCTGAGGAGAAAGGCTGGCAGGCTATACTTTTTGGAGAAGAGAGCATGGAGGGGAATGGTGAGTAGCATACAGCTGCCAATGCAAGTCAAAATCCCAAAGTAAACAACCTGCTCTGGCATAAAGATCAAAGTTACCAGAGAGACGGCCGCCCCTGCCAGAAATACCGTGATGCCCCGGCGCAGAGCCCGTTTGCCAAAAGACCAGCAAAAACCGGAGAGGGCAATAAAGAGGCAGGAGCCAAGAACTTGATACACGGTGCCTGGAAACCCCTGAAACCAAGGAATGGAATAGCCGTAGAAGTAGACCAGATTCCAAAGGCTGTGGTACAGAATCATAGCCACAAGAAGAATGCCGCGGATCAGGTCAAAAAGACCATAGCGTGTTCCCATTAAGTTCTTTGCATGGGTGAAATAACGCTGCTTTGTGTGTTCCATAAAATTGCCTCGTTTCTCAGATATCTTGCAGGAAATCTTATCAGACAAGAAGGAAAAAAGCAATGAGAGGGCGGTCGACAAAATAAGAAGGGCGCAAGTCTTGACGGTGGCTGTGAACTAAACTAATATGAAATCAAGAGGAAAATTCTTGTAATAAAGTGAGGATATCAAAATGAAAGTACTTATCATTGGCGGCGTGGCCGGAGGGGCCACCGCAGCAGCCCGGTTGCGTCGCCTGGATGAGCAGGCCGAGATCATCATTCTAGAGCGCAGTGGCTTTGTCTCCTATGCCAACTGTGGCCTGCCCTATTACATCGGTGGTACCATTGATGACAAGGAGGCTTTGAGTCTAGGCAGTCCAGAGAGTTTTTGGAGCCGGTTTCGCATTGAAGTGCGCCTAAAAAACGAAGTGCTTTCCATTGATCCGGAGCAGAAGACGGTACTGGTGCGGCGGGAGTTGGATGGAAGCGAGTACACGGAGAGCTACGATAAGCTGCTTCTTGCTCCAGGTGCCCGGGCGATCAAGCCGCCACTTCCTGGCATTGAGAATGAAAGAGTTATGAGCCTGCGCACCGTAGAGGATAGCTATCGCATTCGGGACTATATCACAAAGAATAAGCCCAAAAGGGCTGTGGTCATCGGTGGAGGGTTTATTGGGCTGGAAGTGGCTGAAAACTTGATGGAGTCAGGGGTGAAGGTTAGCCTGCTTCAGCTAGACAATCAGGTCCTCCGCCCTCTGGACTATGACATGGCCTGCCAAGTCCACACCTATCTGCGGGAACAGGGGCTGGACCTGCGCCTTGGGGAGCAGGTAGAGGGCTTTGAAGAGACAAATGGCAACCTGCAGGTTAAGATGGCAGGAGGCAAAACCCTGGAGACGGAGTTGGTCATTCTGGCAGTGGGTGTGGTGCCGGATACCGATCTGGCAAAAAAGGCAGGACTCACCTTGGGCGTAAAGGGCGCCATTGTTGTCAATGAGTATATGGAGACCTCCAAGCCAGATATTTACGCGGTGGGGGATGCGGCTCAGATTTCCCATGGGGTAAGCGGTGAACAGACCCTCATTTCTCTTGCGGGTCCGGCCAACAAGCAGGGGAGAATTGCGGCAAACCATATTTGCGGCAGACCCCAAGCGTTCAAGGGAGCGATTGGCTCATCAGTCATCAAACTATTTGACATGACCGTCGCCAACACAGGACTGAACGAAGGGGAGGCCCAAAGGGCTGGAATTAAATATGATAAGGCGGTCAACTACTCGGCTAACCATGCCACCTACTACCCCGGCGCCAGCTTTATGACCATTAAAACCCTGTTTGATCCGGACAGTGGGCGCATTTTGGGAGCTCAGGCCGTGGGCTTTGATGGGGTGGACAAGCGGATGGATGTGCTGGCTACTGCTGTGCGCATGGGTCTTACCTCTGAGGATCTAGAAGAATTGGACCTGGTCTATGCACCACCCTACGGTTCCGCCAAAGATCCTGTTAATATGGTTGGCTATACCATTGAAAATCTTCGGCAGGGCCTTGTCTCCCAGCACCACTGGCATGACCTGGAGGCACTGCCCCGGGATGGCAGCGTGATTCTCTTAGACGTGCGCACTCAGGAAGAAATCATGGAGGGCGGCATTCCAGGCACCATTCACATTCCGGTGGACGAGCTGCGTGATCGCTTGGGTGAACTGGATAAGGGGAAGCGTATTTACGTCAACTGCCAAAGTGGCCTGCGCAGCTACATTGCCTGTCGCATTTTAATGGCACACGGCTTTACCTGCTCCCACCTTTCCGGTGGCTATGCCTTTTATCGGCACATGGTCTAACCGGTAGAGAAGTATTTTTCTTCGGAAATTCTGGGAATTCGGAGCAGCTTGACCCATTTCATTCAATAGAAAATGAAAAAACAGAGGAACTATTTGCATGAGTATACGTCCAATGCTGCATAGACCCCTTTGTTTCATCATTTACTATGAAGGAGAGGACCCAAAATGAAAAGAAAACAGCTTTTGACTCTTGCACTTGCCCTACTGCTCCTATTCCCCCTGGCCGCCTGCAGTAAAGCTGCGGAAGCGCCTGCACCAGAGGAGCCGGAGACCGACAAATATTATGCAGCAACATCGGACTTTGTGAGTGAACCGGCGCCGGAAGAGGCTCTGGGCCTTGCCCCGCAAGCCGGAGAACTGGCAGAGGATACCGAAGCCACAAGCCCTCCCGTGATACCCGGGGGCGGGGATGGCAGCGTCTATGTCCGAGAGGATGCCAAGCTGATCCGCACCGCAGACCTGACCTTTGAAACCTTAGAGTTTGATAAGGCGGTTCAGGTACTGGATGCCCTGGTCATCGGCCACAAGGGCTACTATGAGAACAGCGATGTCTGGGGAGGTGCCTACGAAGGGGCAACCCGGAGCGGCAGCTATGTTGTGCGCATTCCCAAAGAGGCCTACGATGCCTTTATGGGAGCGGTGGGAGACATTGGCCAGGTGACTCGTCGCAGTGAGAGTTCCCAAGATGTGGGGAAAGACTACGCCGATATGGAGCTACGTCTAAAGACCATGAACAAAAAGCATGAGCGCCTTTTGGCTCTGCTGGACAAGGCCACGGATATGGAGAGCATTGTCGCCCTGCAAGGCTATCTGGCTGATGTAGAGTATGAGATTGACTACTATTCTGGTACACTGCGCAATTATGACTCCCTGGTGGGCTATGCCACCATCCACATTGAACTCCAGGAAAAGGGACGACTGAGCAGTGAAACCGGTGAAAAGGCGGGTTTTGGAAGTCAGCTGGGCACTGCCTTGGGCAATGGCTTTAGCGGCTTTAAACAAGCGGTCAAAAGTCTAATTCTTTTTCTTGCCTATAATCTGATGGGTATTTTGTTCCTTGCCGTGCTTGTGGCAGTGGGCCTTGTCCTCTGGCGCAAGAAGCTTGGGGCCTTGGTTAGGGAAAAACGAAGCTCACTTCCTGGAACAACGGAAGAAGCTCCTAAGGACTACAGTAAACCAAAAGAATAAGTAACATGGGGAAGCGTCTCCGGGATTTTCCCGGGGACGTTTTCTTTTTACAGCAAAAGAGTTCGGTATATTTTTTGCATACACACCGCATTTTATGGTTTTTTACTATTGAAAACAGAGTGGTATTCATGTAAAATGACAAAACATGAAGTAAGGCATACGGTTTTTCATGTATGCAGCGCATAGATAAGCATACGAATTTGTTTCCCGTTCGCATATTGCCGACGTAGAGAAGCTGTGGAGGTTAGTCCCTTGGGTGAACTGCTGGAAATCAAAAATCTAAATGTATGGTTCCGTAATCAGGGAGCCCAGGCCCAGGTCATTCGGAACCTATCCCTGACACTGGGCAAAAACGAGAGCCTGGGTATTGTGGGCGAGTCTGGAAGCGGAAAGAGCGTGACCAGCCTTGCCACTATGCGCCTTTTGCCGCCCAAAACCACCAGGGTGGAAGGGGAGATTCTTTTTCATGGGCAGAATCTGCTCGCCCTGTCGGAGAAGGAGATGCAGGCCATTCGAGGCAATCGAATCGGCATGATCTTTCAGGAGCCCATGACCTCCCTTAACCCCATTCACACCTGTGGAAAGCAGATTGCAGAAAGCGTCATGCTCCATAGCAAGGTAAGTAAAAAAGAAGCCCAGGCAAGGGCTTTGGAACTGTTGGAGCTATGCGGCAT
Organism: Evtepia sp.; assembly: GCA_041830595.1. Taxonomy (GTDB): domain Bacteria; phylum Bacillota; class Clostridia; order Oscillospirales; family Oscillospiraceae; genus Evtepia. Next base: position 51 of record JBHAQX010000123.1, on the reverse strand, counting down.
TCCCTCTCCGGAACAGAGAATGAAGGAGTATCCCCACCAGCTGTCCGGCGG
>JBHAQX010000122.1:0-3414 GCA_041830595.1 Evtepia sp. | reverse complement strand
GGGGAGAAACGGTAATCGTAAAGGAATAAATCTCGCAGCCCTTGCCCCGCATATCCCGGGTTTTGGTCTGCTTGGGTGCAGCCATAATCTCTTCCGCATCCATTACCATAGGCCGGATGACCGCATGGGGGCAAACGTAGGAGCATAGGTTACACTGGATGCAGTGCTCGGGAATCCAACAGGGAACGGTCACGGCAATGCCGCGCTTTTCAAAGGCAGCTGTGCCCTGGGGCAAGGTTCCATCCGCTGTGTTTGCCAAGGCGGAAACGGGGATGGAATCCCCCCGCATGGCATTGGCGGGAATCATAACATTCTTCACATAGCTTGCCAGGTCGGCACGCTCTGTGTGGATGATGATGTCTTCTTTTGTGTCCTTTGCATCGGCCCAGCCGGCGGGGATGGGTACTTCTACAACGCCATTGAAGCCAGCGTCTACCGCATCCCAGTTCATCATGACCACGTCGCCGCCCTTGTGGCCATAGCTCTTAACAATGGCTTCCTTCAGCTTCTCCACGGCCAAATCCTCGGGGATTACCTTGGAGAGTTTAAAGAAGGCTGCCTGCAAAATGGCATTGGAGCGGTTGCCAAGCCCCAGCTCTCTGGCCTTGGTTGTAGCGTCGCAGGTATAGAACTTAATGTTGTTGCTTGCCAGGTAGCGCTTGGCCGCCGCCGGGAGAATTTGATCCAGCTCGCTCACATTCCAGGCGCAGTTTAAGAGGAAGGTGCCGCCGGGCTTAATGTCCTGGACAATGTCAAACTTCTCCATGTAAGCGGGCATATGGCAGGCCACAAAGTCCGCCTGAGAGACGTAGTAGGTGGCACGAATGGGGTTTTTACCAAAGCGCAGATGGCTGATGGTAACACCGCCGGATTTTTTAGAGTCATACTGGAAGTAGGCCTGTACGTTCATATCGGTATTGTCACCGATGACCTTAATGGAGTTCTTATTTGCACCAACGGTACCGTCGGAACCAAGTCCCCAGAATTTGCAGGCAATGGTGTGCTCGTCCGCAACATCAGGCTCCTCCAAAATGGGCAGGGAGCTGTTGTTGAGATCGTCGATGATATTGATGGTAAAGCTGCGCACCGGATTCTCCGCCTGTCCATTTTTGAACGCAGCCAGAATGCCACCGGGGGTGGTGTCCTTCGAACCCAGGCCGTAGCGGCCGCCTACCACACGGCAGGAGGCAAACTTAGTGCTGGCCAAGGACGTAACTACGTCTTGGAACAGGGGTTCGCCAATGGCACCGGGTTCCTTGCAGCGATCCAGGACCACAATATTCTTTGCACTCTCAGGGATAGCCGCTGCAAAATGCTCGGTGGAGAAGGGGCGATACAGGCGCACTTTCACAAGGCCTACCTTTTCGCCTTTGGCGTTCATGTAGTCCACCACTTCTTCTGCTGCCTCGCAGACAGAACCCATTGCGATGAGGACAGTTTCCGCATCGGGGGCACCATAGTAGTTAAAGAGCTTATAGTCCGTGCCGGCCTTTTCGTTGACCTTGTTCATGTACTCTTCCACTACCTTGGGGAATGCGGTGTAGTAGGGAGTGCAGGCCTCTCTGGTCTGGAAGAAAATATCCGGGTTCTGGGCAGAACCACGCAGGACAGGATGGTCGGGGTTCAGTGCTCTTGCACGGAAGGCCTCCAGAGCCTCCATATCCACCATGCTGCGCAGTTCTTCATAGTCCCACACTTCCACTTTCTGTACCTCATGAGAGGTGCGGAAGCCGTCAAAGAAATGCATCACAGGCACACGGCCAGCAATGGTGGCCAAATGTGCCACTGCACCCAGGTCCATAACCTCTTGAGGACTGCAACTGGCCAGCATGGAATAGCCCGTGCTGCGGCAGCTCATAACGTCGGAATGGTCGCCAAAAATAGACAGGGCATGGGTAGCCAGGGCCCGGGCGGACACATGGGTCACGCTGGGCAGCAAGCTGCCTGCAATCTTGTACATGTTGGGAATCATCAGCAAAAGGCCTTGGGATGCCGTATAGGTGGTGGTCAGTGCCCCTGCGGTCAATGAACCGTGCACCGCACCGGCCGCACCGCCTTCCGACTGCATGACCGATACACGGGCCTCCTGCCCAAACATATTCTTGCGCCCCTCAGCAGACCACTTATCGGTTAGTTCTGCCATCACCGAGGAAGGGGTGATGGGGTAAATAGCGGCTACCTCTGTAAATGCATAGGATACGTGGGCAGCAGCGGTGTTTCCATCCATTGTTATTTTCTTTCTTGCCATGGATACTCTCCTCCTAAAGCATAAGGGGATATCTTCTTGCGATTGTTTGAATCAAAGACATCACTGTTCATTCATTGCGATTTATATAGGTGTCTATCCTGAAATTGGGTGCTTTTTCTTAATGTTAATCCTACCATCATCCTTCCTCCTTGTAAATGAAATTTCTCTCCAAGGTTCTTGCGTTCCCATATGGGTCAAAACAGTGATAATGCCGAAAGGTAAAATTTCTGTAAAGGAGAATCCTCCCCTTTTGTGCATATCGACAAGCATTTTTCGCCGCATCTCCCCTGCTGCCATAGGTTTTACCTAGCCAATGTTCGAAAAGTCCACCAAACAGAGACAAAACCCAACAATTTGCATTTGTGATTTTTCCGACAAAATCTCTTCCGCTTCTGGAAAGCTCTTGTTTCTTTCCCCACTTTGTGGCATGATTTAAAATATTAAATTTGGGAATTGCTGTCTTGGGTTTGACCTTTCTTATGATTCCCAAAAGAAGGAAACTTTCACAGGAGGTACGCCATGTTGCACAAAATTCGCTCTCTGGGACTTTCCGGTCTCCAGGGCTATGAAGTAACCGCTGAGTGTGACCTCTCTGGCGGCCTTCCGGCCTTTGATGTTGTCGGTTTGCCGGACACCGCTGTGCGTGAGGCCAGAGAGCGGGTGCGTGCTGCGGCTAAGAACAGCGGATTTTCCTTCCCTGTCAGCCGTATTACAGTAAACCTGGCCCCGGCTAATCTGCGCAAGTCCGGCACGGTCTACGATCTGCCCATTTTGCTGGGCATTCTTGCCGCCAACCATGCCCTCACTCTGGATGATCCCCATGCCGCCTTTGTGGGTGAACTCTCCCTCTCTGGGGAACTTCGGCCGGTTTTGGGCATGTTACCCATGGCTTTGGCCGCCCAGGCTACCGGGATAAAAAATCTCTACGTCCCCGCCGATTCCGCCCCAGAGGCAACTCTCGCCCAGGGCCTCACAGTGTACCCTGTGGATACGGTGAGCCAACTGGTGGAGCATTTGACGGGGCGGAACCCCATTGCCCCGGCCCAGCCATGGCAGGCAAAAGAGGCTCCCCCCTCCCCCCTTGATTTTGCCGAGGTGAAGGGCCAGGAGCAGGTGAAGCGTGTGATGGAAATTGCTGCGGCCGGAGGCCATAACATGGCCATGGT
>JBHAQX010000121.1:0-5855 GCA_041830595.1 Evtepia sp. | reverse complement strand
GGACAAGCAGAAGGACTTTTCATAGCACTCCTTCAATTTCACACCCTGGGCCTCGCAGAGGTCGCTCATAAAGGCATCAAAGGCGGCGGACTTCATCCCCGTCACGCCCATGGAGCCCACTTCCTCCTTGTCGGCCAACACACAGACCGCCGTATGCTCCGGGGTCTGAAGGTCCAGCAAGGCGGAAAGGCCCGCATAGGAGCAAACCCGGTCATCCTGGCCATAGGCCCCGATCATGGAGCGATCCAGACCCACATCCCGGGCGTTGGCTGCAGGCACCGCCATCAGCTCGGCGGAGAGAAAGTCCTCCTCTACCATGCCGTATTTCTCGTGAAGCAGTTCCATAATGGCCAGCTTCACCCGCTGACTTCCCTCTTCCTCGTCAAAGGGACGGCTGCCCACCAAGAGGTTGAGCTGCTCCCCCCCAATGGCCTCGCCCAGGGGTTTTTTGCTCTGGTCTGCCGCCAAGTGGGGCAGCAAATCCGTTACGGTAAACACCGGATCCCCCGGCTCGCTGCCAATGGAAACCCGCTGGCTGCTTCCGTCCCGCCGTACCACAATGCCTCTCAGCTCCAGGGGAATGGTCACCCATTGATACTTGCGGATACCGCCATAATAGTGGGTCTTGAAATAGGCCAGCTCCTTGTCCTCATAGAGGGGAGACTGCTTGAGATCCAGGCGAGGGGAATCAATATGGGCGGCACAAATGCGAGCCCCTTCCCTTAAGGATTTCTCTCCAACCACCGCAAGCAAAAGAGCTTTACCCCGATTGTCGTAATAGAGCTTATCTCCGGCTTTCACTGCCATGCCTCGGGTATAGGGCCGAAAGCCTTTCTCCTGAGCCAAGGCGATGCTGTGGCTCACGCAGTCCCGCTCCGTCTTCCCCTCATCCAAAAACCGCTTATAGCCCTCTGCATAGGCCTCCATCTTCTCTTCCGCTTTTTTATCCAGCTTGTCATAGCCGTTCTTCTCGGAGAGAAAGAGGGCTTCCTTGCGCTGTTTGCTTCGACTTTCCTGTTCCTTCGCCATGTTCCGTCCTCCTTATTGGGACATAATGTCCCGATAGAGCCTAACTGCTTTCTCAGCAAAGCTCTGGGTTGTATCCTGCTCACTGTTTTTCAACTCGTAGTCACAATGCTCTCGAAAGTATTCCTCACTGGGCTGGGCCTCTGCCCGCAGACGGGCGTAGGACTCCTCAATGCCCTCCCTGGCCATAATGCGCCGAATGCGCAAATCCATGGGTGCGGTTACGGCAATGGTGGCATCGCATAGTCCTCCCAGGCCGCTGCCTATGAGTTCAATAGCATCAATCACCACGGCAGCTTTCCCAGCGGCCTCTGCTGCGGCAATCCGCCGACCGATTTCCGCCTTCACGTGGCGATGGGTGATCTCATTCAGGTCCCCTAAGCTGGCGGGATCACGAAAGACCATCTCCCCCAGCTTTTTTCGCTCCAGCACCCCCGATTCATCGTAGACAGCCCCAAATCGGACCTCCAGTTCTTGGCGCATGGGAAGGGAGTCCTGGGTCAACTGGTGGTAGACCGCATCTGCGTCAATGATGTCCACATCAAAGGGCCTCAGGGCGTTCAGTGCGGTGGTTTTTCCCGCCCCGGTGCCACCGGTAATGCCAATGATTTTCATAAGGCCCCCTCCTCTTCCAGCAGAGTAAAAATCCTCTCCCTGGGCAGTGCCCCCTGACGTAGAATCACCGGGGGTGTGGTGGTGAGATCTAGGATGGTTGACTCCACGGCCAACAGGCAGGGCCCTCCATCCAGAATCGCCTCGATTTTTCCATCCAGAGCAAGGCGTACCTCGTTAGCCGACTTGGGACTTTCCTGGCCCGACAGATTGGCAGAAGGTGCCGCCACAGGCCGGCCCAATGCCCCGATAACCGCCAGGGTTCCCGGGTGATCGGGGCAGCGTACCCCCAGGGTATCTCCTCCCGCCGTAATGGGGTCGGCCACCACATGAGCCGAGGACAAAACCATGGTTAAGGGCCCCGGCCAAAAGGCCTTCGCCAGAGAATATGCGACAGGTGGAATCTCTTTACATACCTTCTCCACCATGGACATGCAATCCAGCAGTACGGACAAGGCCTTCTCTTTCGGCCGTCCTTTTAATGCATAGAGCCGCTCTACCGCCTCTAGGTTCTGGCAGTCACAGGCCAGGCCATACACCGTCTCCGTGGGAAGGGCCACAAGGCCCCCTTTTGCCAGAAGTTCCGCCGCCAAGGCCGCATCCGATTCCCCCAGATACAAGGTCTTGTTATTCACCGTCCATCTCCCCGGCCCGCAGGCGCTCGGCCTGATCGGCCATGGTAAGGGCGTCAATGATTTCGTCCAAGTCCCCGTTCATCACCTGGTCCAGCTTATAGAGGGTCAAGCCAATCCGATGGTCCGATAGGCGCCCCTGGGGGAAGTTATAGGTGCGGATGCGCTCATTGCGCATACCCGTTCCCACCTGACTGCGCCGCTCACCAGCCAAACTGCTCTGCTGCTCCTCCTGAGCCTGCTCATAGAGGCGGGAGCGGAGAATCTGCATGGCCCTGTCCTTGTTCTTGTGCTGGCTGCGCTGGTCCTGGCACTCCACCACCGTGCCCGTGGGCAAGTGGGTGATTCGAATGGCCGACTCGGTTTTGTTGACGTGCTGGCCTCCTGCGCCCGAGGCACGAAAGGTGTCAATTTTTAGGTCCGAGGGGTTTAGAACAAACTCCACTTCGTCCACCTCAGGCAGCACCGCCACCGTCACCGTTGAGGTGTGAATGCGCCCGCCGGACTCCGTCTCGGGCACCCGCTGCACACGGTGTACGCCGCTCTCATACTTCATCTTTCCATAGGCGCTCTCCCCTTCAACCAGGAAGGAAATTTCTTTTACCCCGCCAATTTCGGTTTCGTTTGCATTGAGCAGTTCCACCTTCCAGCCCTGCTTTTCCCCGTACATGCTGTACATGCGGTACAGGGATGAGGCAAAGAGGGCCGCCTCCTCCCCGCCAACACCGGCACGAATCTCCATAATCACATTTTTGCCGTTGTTGGGGTCTGATGGCAGGAGCAGCAGTTTGAGGCTCTGCTCTAACTGGGCAAGCTCCTCTTTGGCGCTCTCAAACTCCTCTTTGGCCATGTCCCGCATGTCCGGGTCCGAGAGCATCTCCTGGGCATCTGCCATGTCCTTTTGCCGCTTGACATAACTGCGGTAGGTCTCCACCACCGGTGCCAGTTCCTTTTGCTCCCGGTTCAGGCGGGTGACCATAGCCGTGTCCTCATAGGTCTCCGGCTGGCCTAGAGCATGTTCAATTTCCTCATAGCGCAGGGAGAGTCCCTTTAATTTCTCAAGCATTCTCTTCGGCTTCCTCTGCCTCCAGGCGCTCGTACTCCTGGGCCATGGCCTCGAACTGCTTCATCATCATAGAGAATTCATACATAGCCGCCTGCTCTCCCGTCAGCACTTCATCCGGGTTATCGTTGGCCATCAGTTCACTAAGGAGCTCTTCCTTGGAGCGCAGGGGCAGCTCCTCGGCTTCCCCCTGTAGGGAATCGGCCTGGGCTGTTTTTTGCTCCAACAGCTTCAATACTTCCTGCAATTCTTTGTCCATCATTCCACTTGGCATCTGCATGATTTATTTCTCTCCTTCCGCTTCTGCCGCCAACTCTTCCATCAACTGACGGTCCCGTTCCTCAAACATTTCCTGGAAAATATTATCCAAATCACTAAACATATTCGCCAGCTGTCCCATCGCCTCTTGGGTGGCGTTGATGTAAGGAGACGTACTGACCTTCTTCTCCTTGGGTTCTTCTGCCTTCGGCATTTCTTCTTGCATGCTCCGAATCAACTCATAGTCTAACATAAAATCATCCATTGGTAACCGGGTCCTCCTTTAGTTATGATTTATTGTATTGTTTCTTTACTCTCTTCCTGCTCTAAGTCCTCACAGCGCTGGGCCATGTCTTCCCAGAGGGCAAAGAGGGCTTCATACTCCTCCATAGCCACGGCCTCTCTGGCCATGATATCCTCTAATGCTACATAGTCATCATTGTTTTCCTGCTTTTCCTGCTCCAAGGCCGCCAGAAGTTCCTCCAGCTTTGCAATCTTTTTTTCCGTGGAGGCCAAGTCCTTTTTCAGCTGCTTGGTGCCCCCGCCCAGTTTCTTTGCCGCCGGTTCCTTATTCTTCGGCGGGGCCTTTGGGGGACTGGCCTCTATGGCCTTCCTGCGCTCTAGCATCTGTTGATAGGCCGTATAGTCTCCCTGAAAGTCAGAAATGGCTCCATTCTCCAAGGTCCAGACACGGGTGGCAAAGCGGTCAATAAAGTAGCGGTCATGGGAGACGAAGAGCAGCGTCCCCTCAAAGTCCTCCACCGCCTCCTCGATCCATTCCCGTGAGGCAAGATCTAAGTGGTTGGTGGGCTCATCCAAAATCAAAAAGTTAATCTTGGCATCCATGAGCATACAGAGGCGCAGGCGGCTCTGCTCTCCACCGGAAAGGCTGGATACAGATTTGAACACATCCTCCCCCCGAAACTGAAAGGCCGCCAAACGGTCTCTCGCCTCTTGGGTGCTGCAGTTGGCCTCGTAGAGCATGGTATCCAATAAGTTGCGCTCCGGGTGGGAGAACTGAATCTGCTGGGGCAGATAGCCAAGACTTGTGGTGGGCCCCTTCCGAATGCGCCCTGTGTCCGGCTTCTCCTCCTTCATAATCATCTTCAGAAGGGTGGATTTTCCTGCTCCATTGTCCCCCAAGAGGGCGATGCGGTCCCCATCCTCAATGCGCAGACTTAGCCCAGAAAACAGCTGCCGATCCCCAAAGGCCTTGCCCAGCTCCTCCAACACAAACAGATCGTCTCCGTGAAAGCTCTTTTCCCCAAAGCGAATGTCCAGCTTCCGCTCCTGTTTGGGCCGATCGGTTTTTTGCAGCTTTGCCATGCGCTTTTCCATGGAAAAGGCCCGCTTGTGCAGCTTATCGTTGCCCATAAAGGCCCATAAGTGCAGCTTGTCCGCTGCCCCCTGGAGCTGCTTGAGCTTCGCCTGCTCCTTTTCGTACTGGCGCAGCTGCTCTAAATAGCGCTTTTCCTTCTCCAGGGCATAAAAGCTGTAGTTACCCTGGTAAAACTCTGCCTTGCCATCTTTTAGCTCAATGGCTCTTTGGATGACCTTATCCAAAAAGTAGCGGTCATGGGAGATGACCAAAACCGTGCCCTTATAGCGCTCCAGATATTCCTCCAGCCACGAAATGGCGTTTAGATCCAGATGGTTTGTGGGCTCATCCAGAAGCAAAATATCCGTATCCACCAGCAAGAGCCTCGCCAGATTCACCCGGGTCTTTTCCCCACCGGAGAGCATGGAAAACAGGCGCTTCTGCATCTCCACGGGTATGCCCAGGCCGTTACAAACTTTGCCCAAGCGGATCTCCTTCTCATAGCCGCCCCCGGCTTCAAAGCCAGCGGTCAAGGCATCGTAGCGGCGCAGCATGGCTGGGTCATGGCCTTCGGTCATGTCCAGGCCAAGCTGCTGCATCTCCTCTTCCATCTCGTCCAAGTGGGCAAAGGCGGTTTGCAGCACGTCCAAAACCGTGTAGCCCTCGGGGTAGACGGGAATCTGAGAAATCAGGCCCACTCGGCGGCCCGTTGCCAGGGTAACCTGGCCGCTGTCCGCCCACTCTTCTCCCGTGAGAATGCGCAGCAGAGTGGTCTTTCCCGCTCCGTTTTTACCCAGGATACCCACACGTTCTCCGCTGTCAATCTGAAAGGTCAGCCCGTCCAGAACCCGCTTGCCCACCTCATATTCTTTTGTCAGTTCCTGTACGGCGATATCGACCATAGCGTCGTTTCTCCTATGGATGTCTTCTCTTTTTGATGCTCTTG
>JBHAQX010000120.1:0-9275 GCA_041830595.1 Evtepia sp. | reverse complement strand
TGGAGGTTATTTTTAATTGTCTAAAAGAAAAAATAACAAACCATATTTTTGATGCAGGCATCTCTGCCAATGAAGTTTTGGATCTTGATGGCAGAATTGCAAACACATTTTTCGATATACCGATCAGTGCGATTGAATCCGCAAATCAGTTACATGAGAATATAAAAACAAAATATTCCGACTTCTTGCCCCAATTCTATGCTACCTCTGCAAAAATTATTAATATGAACTATCTTTCCGAGCTGGACTATATCGAAATTGACGATGAGAACGGTGAGCTACCGTTTTAATTATTGAATATGCGCTTCCATTTGAGATGTAATGATGAAAGGCAACGCAAGTTCAACATTATTTTTACTATACAAAAAGACTGAGCCTACGTTTATTATTCTTAATAGGGTTCAAAAAATAGGTCAAAAAACGTGCAGGATTTTTGTAATCGGTGAAGTTTTCTCAAAAGATAGCAGCGGCAAGGCTTTCAACTTTTTCAGGCTGCAAGTCCCCTGTTTTCAAGGCTTTTCACCGCTTTACCATTGAGAACCCATAACACAGAGTATCACCAAGGAAGCCCTAATATACCATCTCAAAGGCCCTTCGAGTTCTGTTGTCTCCACCAAGAGAAAACAAATCCGAACCATCTCTTCTTTTTGAAGGATGTGTTCGGATTTGTTTTTTCTATCTAGCTTTTACGTATAGTGTCAAAATGCTTCCATGATGATAAACATGATCGGCGGCGAATAACATGGGTCAACGATTTGAGTTATTGACAGACAGCGAAACGGATCAAATATGGTCAGAATTTTATAAGCATATTTCATTCCGTCCTTCTATTGCGCTCAATATCCCTTTTGTCTTTACGTCTCCCACAACATATTCCATTTATGATATCAAAAATATTATGTGCACTGGAGACGAAACAAAATGGAACGCATATGAAAATCAAATAAGCGAAGTAATGAAAGAGCTTACGCCTTGTGGAGAATATCTATTCGCTCTTGATTGGCAGCACAGTTGCTTTCGTTTTTATCCACATATTTTATCCAATGGAAGCACTTGTGAAAAATCTGTCTATGAGCAACCAGAAGCAGATCTCCAGCGGCAAAGCTATAATGCTTATTACCCCACCTTTATTCCCAATGGTGATTATATGTTTTTCTTTCCAGGCAACTTCGAATGGGGATACCTTTCACACCCATGGCATCAAGAAGTATGGATCTATGGTAATGGGGCCAGCAAATGCTTTGAGACATGTCTGCTTGATCTGGGTATTCCTAAAATTGCAGAAAGCAATAGAGGTTAATCTGTTTGAATCTTTTTCTAGATAGGAGAAATAAACCATGAAAGGCTATATGCTTAACAAGGGCTTTCAGTTCTATACATTTATGGATATCATACTGGAGCCAATCAAGGATACCGTCCTGAACTACAACTGGTTTATCACAGCATGCGATTGTAACCATTATCCGGATGCCCGACTTGAAGAGGATTATATTTGGCTGAGTGGCGACGACCTTTTACAAATAATCAATGGACAAGATATCCAATTCATTTGGGCTGTTTTTTCTGCAATCCCAAAAGAGAACACTTTGGAAGATGTTTTGAAGTATGACTTCCCTTATGCAGATATGAATCGGGGATTTTGGAAGAATCCAGTCCATATACAGCATCCCCTTGCAGAAATCGAGATTGTACCCTGGGACAGCTCATTGGTCCTTTTCATTGCAAAGGACGATTCTCTTGTTGATGTCTTCGCGGCAAATTTCCCCTTGGGTGTTGACTTGGAGCAATACAATGCCGAGGAGCGAGAACAATGAACCCTGCCCTTTATACTCGGCACTCCACTGGCAATCAACAGAGGAATCCATCGAGGACTCGCTTAGCAAGCACCAAAAAACATGCCATTCCTATACAAAAAGGCCGAGCCCCTTGTTCCCTCTATTTTTCTAGAAGGAGCAAGGGGCTCGCATCTTTACCTGATGCATTAATACGTACATGCTGGTTACACAGAATCTACACAGTAAAATATACATAAGAAACCCCACCACCAGAGGATCACTCCAAAGATAGTGGGGCTTCCGTTAGTCTTTTTTCGTACATTCCAAGAATCCCTGTACCTATGCAACCATTTGGGACTCTCTCCCCATCACAAGATATCATGAGATTACGAGTCCACGGCTTCCTCAAGGAATTTCGGGCGCAGTCTAGCAGGTTTTCGCATTTTTCTACTCAAGAAAGAAGGGTCTTTCCTATCGAACCGCTCTTACTCCTCTGCTTGAATGCTGACACTGCCGGAAGACGTCTCTATGTTCACATGGTATTCCCCATCTCCCACTGTGCCCCTTAAGCTAGTTTTACCGCTTTCTCCATTAAGTTTAACCGGATAGTCCACGGTAACCTTGCCGCTAAAGCTTTCAATTTCTGCAGTAAACTGGTAATCCTCCGGGGCCTTTACCTGCACTGTTCCGGAAAAGGTGTTAATGGCAAGGTTTGCACCCCGTTCTAAGGAAACCGCTACACCACCAGAGGTGGTATCTGCCTGAATGCGATCACAAGTCAGTTTTTCTGCCTCGATCTCTCCAGAAAAGGTAGCTACCTCGCACTCTCCCGCAACAAGATTCGAAAACGTTGCTGCGCCGCTACTTAAGTCGAAGGAGGCCAGTTCCTCAATTTGACTGTCCGCAAGATAAACGCCTGCACTAAAGCCTTCCACGGAAAGACTTTGGGCCTTTATTTGCCCCAGCTCCACTTTACCGCTATCCGTTGAAACAGTTGCTTCACTGTTAATGTCCAAATTGTGCAGCTCTATTTTCCCGCTGAAGCTATTGCAGGAAAAGCGTAGCGCCTGGATGTCCTCTGCGATGATTTTTCCACTGGTACTCTCCAGTGTGCAGGCATCTTGGGCAACCAGACCCTGGGCACTGACATTGCCGGAGAAGCTTACCAGGTCGATTTCTTTTTCACTATACACATCCTCTACCTCAATGGCGCCACTGCTACTGTGCAAGGACAGATTCTCCGCTTCGTAGCCTTTTAGCTTTATCCCGCCTGACAGGAGATCTATCTTCAGTGCCAGCATCAAATCTTCTGGGATTTCAACACGCAACGTGCCTCTCATCTCCACATTGCCAGTATCCCAAAAACCCCAACGTTGGTTTTGTTCCCGTACCAAAACTTGATTTCCCTGTGTTTCCACACTGATGGTAGCAGACTTTCCATGACGCAGCTGTCCATCAAAGCTAAGCTGAATGTCTTCTCCCTCATAAGAAACCACATCCACATAGGCTGCACCTAGCTCAACCACCAGTTCTCCACCTGGTTCCAGCTTGGCTGTCCAGCTTTTTGTGAAGGGAGTCCAATCCCGGCCACCACTTCCATAGCCCTCTCCACGCTCCCAGGCCATTTGCTCCCAGATATCAGGGAGCATCTGCTTGTAGACCAGAGCAGTGGTAATGGATCCACAGACTAGGAATACTAGCAAAAGAATCAGTGCCATGCCACCTCGTTTTTTTGTCTGCAAACTCTTCATTGCTACACCTCCTCCCCATGAATCACACGATGCTGAAAGCGGAAGTACCGCTGTACCCAATCAATAATTAAACGACCAAAGGCCTTGGTGCCCAAAATCATAAGCCCACCCAAAGCCATACCTGCAATCCCGCCAAACAGATTGATTAAGGGATAGTCTCCAATGCCCCAGGGCAAGGGGATAAACAGATCAATCCCCGTACACACAATACCCAAAAAGCAGGCTGGCAAAATGATATACCCACAGGCTAAGGTAATCCAAATTGCGCCTAATGTGGCAAAGATCGGTAGTGGTAAACAGAGACCAAATATAAACATCCAAAAAGCAATAAATCCTTTGAGAATCGGATTTCTGCCTCTGGGTGCTACCCTATGCTGTGTATACCCATGATTCGCCGGCTCCTGCTGCTCCGCCTGGGTGTTATGCTCCGTCTTCTCCTGAGGAGCCAGACCCGATTGCTCTGTATGATATAGCTCTACATATTCCTGTGCCAACTGCTCTGGATCTCCCAACATTGCACACAACGTCTCCTCGGACTCACCACTTGCAGCACCTTCATCAAAGTGACGATAGATATCCTCTTCAATTTCCCGAATTCGAGTACCAGGAAGGGACGAAATGCCATTGCGTAATCCCTCCAAAAACAGCGCCTTTGTCATAAGCGTTTGGGCCCCTGTCTTTTCATACTCCGACATGCTCCTCGCCTCCTTCCAATCCTTGAATCATTGTTTCCACACTTTTTGCAAATGCTCTCCACTGCTCGAGCAGTTGGGCGAAGTGCTGGGTTCCTTCCGCCGTGAGCTTATAGTATTTTCTTGGCGGCCCCTCTCGAGACTCCATTAAGTACGTCTCCAAAAGCGCCTCATCTTTCAGCCGCTTAAGCAGAGGGTAAACCGTACCCTCTGACATATCAATGTAGCGGGATACAGCACTGGCCAGTTCGAACCCATAGCAGTCCTTTTTCGACAGCAGAGCCATGACACATAAATCAAGCACACCTTTTTTAAATTGTACATTCAAAGAAAAAGCCTCCTTTCTCTTTATCAAGTGTTCCTTTGTCCTGTTCTATATCCAGTACTGCATATAATATAATACCTTGCAATATCATTGTCAAGGGAAAATTCCCCCTCCCTCATCGGGCCAATAAATACTCACCCGTAAAACGGGTGGTATCCTATAAGGGTATATCCCCAGCAACACCTAAAGGTGTCCATAAGCAACGCCAGCTGCACAGCCTTAGTTACTTATTTCTTAAACGGGTCTTCGTATTCCTTCAGACTCAGTTGATCCGCCATCTGATCCTCTGTTTCTTGTTCTCTTATATATTTTGCTATGGTAGCTTTGTTATGACCTACTGTGCCTACTAGTACCCTTTTGCCCAAAACGTTCTTCTACCATATTTGTACTTCAGGTTGGCATGCCGCTCAAAGATCATCAGTGCACTTTTTCCCTTCTAGTATCCCATAAAGTCAGATATACTTAGCTTTGGCGGGATACTTACTAACATATGCACATGATCAATACAAGTATGGGCTTCTATGATTTCAACTCCTTTAAACTCGCACAAACGACGTAAAATATAGCCCACATCTTTCCGCAATTCCCCAAATATCGCCTTGCGGCGATATTTGGGGATAAACACAATGTGATATTAACAGAACAAGTATTGTCAAGGGGTGAAATGATTTTTGGGTATGAAAATAAGACAGGGCGTGTAAATACCCTGTCTTATTGCGCTTAACAACACTAGCAGTATTATGATAAGCCAATCGGAACAGCTTTCTACTCCGTTATTAGTGTTTTGATGGGTGGGTAATACAAAACCCCTTGCCGCCATCAAATTACGGTTTTTCACCTCGTAAAAAGCCCGTGTTTACGGCGTTTTTAAGCCATGAAAAACGGTTAATTCGTTACATATAGTGCGTGGACAATTAGCTGTTTTTGGCTGATTATCACCTCCCTTTGCAAAACTTGGATTCACTGCAAATGAGTCGCCCTGCTGTTACCCACTACAGCATATATTGCAATTCAACTATATCCGATACGACATTTCCTGCTTATACGCCATATCCCAAAACAGGTATTCAAACTCGACACTTGAAACAAAAATACTTTCTATTTTTTTAAGCTGCGCGTCTGTTTTTCCTTTGCACAAATCGTCGAGTGCATCATAAAACCAAGCAAAGGATTCGGCAAATTCCTCACCAGAATAAATGTCTATCCATGACTTGTAGTAGTTGGATTCCAGTGCATCAGGGTAAGCCTCTTTGAGCCGCATGGCATAGCCGGCATAAGTCCAAGCACAGGGGAATACGGCCGCCATAATTTCGGAAAGGTCACCCGTTTGCCCCACGGCCAGCATATTTGCCGTGTATGTACGGTTAAAGAGGGATGGGGTTGCAGTAAGCATGTCTTTATCCGATATTCCGAACGAAGCCATGTATTCCCGATGTAAATTCATTTCACCTGCAAGTATCCTATGTTGTGCAACCGCAAATCGAGTCATTAAATCTTCCATTTCTGCTTTTACAGTTGCAAGTGCAAATACCTTGGCATAAGAAAGCAGGTACTGATAATCCTACAAAAGATAAAACTTAAACCTGTCCTTGTTGAGCGTTCCTTTCCCCATTTCCTGCACAAATGGGTGATTGTACCCTTGTTCCCATACCGTGATTGCCTTTTCTCTTAATCCTCTTGAAAATGACATTGTTATTCCCCTTTACTTCGGCAGCGGCGCATTTTGAAAATCATAGAGCGCCCCGTCTGCCATGTTTTTTATTTCTTCCCAATATTTCTTTGAGGATTTGTCATAGATACCAACCACTTTCATACCGGCACTCTTTGCGCTCTTTACTGCCTGTGGTATATCTTCAAAAACAAGACATTGCTGCGGAGCAATGTCCAGCTTTTCAGCAGCATAAAGAAAAACATCGGGATATGTTTTGCCACGGGCCACTTCATCGGTAGAGCAGATTACATCAAAGAAATGTTCAACTTGGTGGTTCCTGAGAGCCGGACTATATAGCACTGGCGGCAAGCTGGTTGCGATACCCAGCTTTACGCCACGCTCTTTTAGTTTTCCCAAGTATTCCTTTGCGTGTTTTTTCAGCTCTACCGTATGCCCATAGGCGTAGACTGCCATAGCATTCCATTCTTCAATCAAAGAGGCGGCATCGTCGGGCAATCCAAAATGCTCAATCGTATACGTGGCAGCTTCGCTAAAGCTGCGTGAGCAAATTTCGTTTATATAATCCGGCGTTGCTTCAAAGCCGCGTTTTGCTAAAAAATCAATATCAATTTGTTCCCACACATTCATGGAATCCAGAAGTGTACCGTCCAAATCAAAAATGACAGCCTTAAACTTCATTGGCTGGCTCCTTTCCCAAAAGGAACAACTTCTTCAACTCTTTTGCCGCCTCCGCAATATCCGGCTGTGACAAAATGGCCGATACTACCGCAATACCATCTATACCACTCCCACTAAATAAAGGGGTGGTTTCTTTGTTGATACCGCCAATGACAACAATGGGAAGCGAAATGGCATCTCTTATCCGCCAAAGTTCTTCCATAGCTGTTAATTCTGCGTCAGTTTTCGTGCCGGTTGCAAACATTGCGCCCACACCGAGATAATCGGCTCCAGCTTTGCTTGCTGCCATCGCCTCCGACAGATTGGAAGCCGACACGCCGAGTATCTTATCTGGCCCAATTAGCTTTCGCACGATGTCTGCTGGCAAATCCGATTGCCCAACATGAACACCGTCTGCATCTACGGCAAGGGCAATGTCTACGCGGTCATTGATAATAAGTGGTACGTTATACTGCTCGGTTATCTGCTTAACCCTTTGCGCCATTTCATAGAACGCAAGGGAACCCAAGTTCTTTTCCCGCAACTGCACCAATGTACAGCCGCCTTTCATTGCACTTTCTACGGCGATTTCAATGCTTGGCGCATTCATTAGCTGCTGGTCGGTTACAAGATATAGCGTATAGTCAATTTCGGGCTTCATGATACATCGCTCTCCTTTCCAAAGTACCAGCATCAAGCTTGCTTACTGCGTCCAGAATAGCGGTGCGATAGCTTCCGCCTCCAAGCAGTCCGGCCTTTTCAAATGCGATTTCACCTGCAACTCCCATACATAACAAGGCGGCTACGGCAGCATCCAATGGCTTGTCCGGCGCTGCGCCGCAAAAAGAGCCTAAAAGGGAAGAACACATACAACCTGTGCCGGTTATCTTTGACAAAGCCGAATGTCCGTTTTCAATCCGTATAGTACGCTGTCCGTTTGAAACACTGTCTGCCGCGCCGGTAATGGCAACAACGCAGCCGAGCTTTTTTGCAAGCTCACAGGCGATAAGACCGGGATCACCAGTGGCATCATTTTCGTGTGCGTCAACGCCCCTTGTGGTTGCGTCAAGACCGCTTACATAGCGAATTTCCGAAATGTTTCCGCATATAACGGACACTTTTACATCATCCATTATCCTTTTGATTGCTCCATTACGCAGGTTTGACGCTCCGGCTCCAACAGGGTCAAACACGACGGGAACGCCTTTCTCATTCGCTGCTTTTCCCGCCACCAGCATAGATTCTATGGTGCGGCTATTCAGTGTGCCAATGTTCAGTACAAGCGACGAGGCCATCGCCGCAATTTCTCCGGCTTCTTCTATGGCATCAGCCATAATTGGGGATGCGCCGATGGCAAGGGTGATGTTGGCACAATCGTTTACCGTTACATAATTTGTAATATGGTGTACAAGCGGCGTTTCGGCCTGTACACGTTCCAGCAGTTCAGCATAAATGCTACTCATTTTCGCTCACGCCTTTCTGTAACCCATATTTGTAGAGGTCATAAAAGTGGTTCGTTGGGCCATATCCTTTGCCGATATTTAGGGAATGTTCAATGGCAGTAGTGACATATCGTTTGGCCTCGCGAACCGCTTCGGGCAAAGGCAACCCCAGCGCAAGATTTGATGCGATGGCAGAAGAATAGGTGCAGCCGGTTCCATGTGTGTTTTTGGTGTCGATGCGCGGTGCTGTAAATTCATAAAATGATTGACCGTCAAACAACAAATCCAGTGCGTCGCCTTTGGCGTGGCCACCTTTTACCAGAACATTTTTGCAGCCCATATTAAAAATAATTTCCGCTGCTTTTTTCATGTCGCTGGTGTTTTGTATTTCCATATCCGCTATTCTTTCAGCTTCGGGAATATTGGGTGTAAGCACAGTGGAAAGCGGTATGATTACTTGGATAAGGGTATCAATGGCATCAGGGGCCATCAAAGCGCAGCCGTTCTTTGCGTACATTACAGGGTCTACTACAACGTGTGGCGGTTTCCATTCGCGCAGTTTTTCAGCTACCGCTATCATGCAATCCCTGCCGGAGAGCATACCAATCTTTACCGCGTCCACCTCAATATCTTCAAACACGGCATCAATCTGTTTTTGTATCATATCGGGCGTAATGTCCTGAATGTCGATAACGCGGCTGGTGTTTTCCGCAACCACTGAAACGATGGCGCTCATGCCAAAAACGCCGTGTGCTGAAAATGTTTTAAGGTCTGCTTGGACTCCAGCTCCACCACTGCAATCTGAACCGGCAATGCTTAATACTGTTTTCAATGTTTTTTCCTCCTAATAAAAAATAGGTGCATTCCGAAGAAAGCACCTATAGATATAAAAAAAGCGCTTTCACACGAAAAAGCACCTTAATCACCGTTAGATGATTTGCTTCCCTACGTCGGTATTAAC
>JBHAQX010000119.1:0-4498 GCA_041830595.1 Evtepia sp. | reverse complement strand
TCCAGGTTATAAGCAATATCAAAGATATGTGGGTCAAACTGCACCGTGGCAACGGTGACGCGATCTATGGCCATTTCTTCCACTCCTTCCCAGGTCTTTCTTTGGTTCTTTGTCAGGGACTTCTACATGTCTCTTCTGCCCTCCAGGGCACGCATCAATGTAGCATCGTCGGCGTATTCCAGATGCCCGCCCACGGGCACGCCATAGGCCAGACGGGTTACCCGCACTCCAAAGGGCTTTAATAGCCGGGAGAGGTACATGGCCGTGGCCTCCCCCTCCGTGTCGGGATTGGTGGCCATAATCACCTCGGTGATCTCCCCTTGGGCTACCCGCTCCATGAGGGCCTTGATGTAGAGATCGTCGGGGCCCACGTTGTTCATGGGAGAGATCACCCCATGGAGCACGTGATAGCGGCCTTTGAACTCCCGGGAGCGCTCTAGGGCGATGACATCCTTGGGGTCGGCCACCACGCAGACTAAGGCCTCCTCCCGCTTGTGGTCGGCGCAGATGGGGCAGACTCCCTCTCCTTGGGTGAGATTACAGCAGATGGGACACAGGGAGATAGTGCGCTTGCCCTCTAACATGGCAGTGGCAAAGCTGGTGACCTCCTCCTCAGGTAAGGAGAGCATGAAGAAGGCCAGGCGCTGGGCACTTTTGCTGCCGATCCCCGGTAGTCTGGCAAACTGCTCCACCATCTTCTCCATGGCAGGTGGAAAAAATTCCATGTTGGTCTCCTCTCTCAGCCCCGGAGGGCCCGGATGGCTGCCTCAATGTCCGGGGCACCGTAAATGGCGCTGCCGGCAACCAGAACATCGGCACCGGCTTCGATGATGCGGGGGGCGGTCTTGGGATCCACCCCGCCGTCCACCTCCAGGTGGCAGCCGGGGTTATGTTGGTCGATGTAGCGGCGGATTTCCGCAATTTTGGGCAGTTGATCCTCCATAAAGGCCTGCCCGCCAAAGCCCGGCTCTACGGTCATCACCAGGATCAGGTCCACCTCTTTGATATAGGGCAGCACGGCCTGGGCCGAGGTAATGGGCCGCAGGACAATACCCTTCTTCACCTTCTTCTCCCCCATGATGTCCAGGGCCTTTCGGATTCCCGGGGGCATGTCCGCCTCCAGGTGGATGGAGATGAGGTCGGCCCCGGCGTCGGCAAAGGCCTCGATATACCGTTGGGGTTTTTCAATCATCAGGTGCACATCCAAAAACATATCGGTAAACTTGCGCACGGATTTCACCACGGGCACACCGATGCTAATATTCGAAACAAACATACCGTCCATCACGTCCACATGGAGCCAATCGGCACTGTGGACACGGGAGATATCTCGGCCTAGATTTGCAAAATCCGCCGAGAGAAGTGAGGGGGCAATTTTTACCATAAACACTCTGACCTTCTTTTCCTGAATTGAGTCGTCACAGCCTTCCAAAGAGGATTTTTCCCCTGGAATCGTGTATTCTTACATATTTTATAGTTTATTCACATTTCTGTCAATGAAAAGCGCCTTTTGGCCCCCTTCGCCGACTTGACACCAAAAGCCCCTACAGGGTACAATAAGCCTAGTATTTTGCGGCCTGCTTTCACATTTTGTGGCAGGCCCGCTATTTCTTCAATGCTGGAAAGGTCTTGGTCGTAAATGGCAAAAGTAAAAAAACGTTCTGTGGCCCCTCTGTATGCCGTCGCCGCAGTTTGGCTGTTTTATGCCCTCTTTCGGGATCTCTACTCCGTCAGCCACTATATCACAGCGGGTATTGTCTCCATTGCGGCCTTTATCTTAGCCTGTGGCCTCTTCCCCACCAAGGAATTCGAGGTTCCCGATCCCAAACCCAAGGAGGCAGAGCCGGTGAAGGAAGAGCCCAAGGAAGAGGCCCCCAAAATGGACCCCAAGATTGAGGCCCTTATCAAAGAGAGAGACCGGGCCATTCACGAGATGCGCCGGCTCAACGACTGCATCGAGGACCCGGGCATCTCCCGCCAGATTGACAAGCTGGAGGTGCTCACGGCCAAGATCATGGACCATGTGGTGGCCCATCCGGAAAAGCAGGCCCAGATTCGTAAGTTTCTCAACTACTACCTGCCCACCACCATTAAGCTGCTGAACACCTATGACCGCATGGGTTCGGCCGGGGTGGCCGGAGAGCACATCGGCGGTACCATGAAGCAGATTGAAGATATTTTAGACACCATCATCGCCTCCTTTGAAAAGCAACTGGATTCCCTCTTCGAGGGGGAGGCCATGGATATTTCCTCGGACATTTCGGTACTTGAAACCATGCTGGCCGCAGAGGGCCTCACAGGCAACCAGCTCTAATCCTTCGAGACCAATGGCTTCCTTCCCCCTACCCAAACACAGAAAGGACTCTTCTTTATGTCAGATTTTATTCCAGAACTCACCCTCACCCCAAACCTGGGGGCCGCCGCTGCCCAGGAGGCCGTGCCCACGGCCCCTGCCGTTCAGGCCAATGCCGCCGTGCAGGACCCTCAGTCCGCCCTGGATGAGAGCACCCTTACCGAGGCGGAGCGCAAGGCCGTTTCAGACTTTGCCGAGAAGATTGACATTACCGACAGCAACGTGGTGCTCCAGTACGGCGCAGCCGCCCAGAAGAATGTGGCCGACTTCTCGGAAAAAACCCTCTCCAGCGTGCGCACCAAGGATTTGGGCGAGGTGGGCCATGCCCTCTCCAGCCTGGTCAACGAGCTGCAAACCCTGGACCAGCCCGAGAAAAAGGGCGTGTTCGGCTTTATTCAAAAGAAGAAAAATGACCTAGCTGCCATGAAAACCGCCTACGCCAAGGCGGAGACCAATGTGGATAAAATCAGCGAGGTGCTGGAGCAGCATCAGATCACCCTGATGAAAGATGTGGCCATGCTGGACCAGATGTATCAGCTCAATACCAAGTACTACAAGGAACTTACCATGTATGTACTGGCGGGCAAGCGCCGCCTAGAGCAGGTGCGGGCCAACGAGCTGGAGAATTTGAAGCAAAAGGCCGCCCAGACCGGCGCCCAGGAGGATGCCCAGGCCTACAACGACCTGGCAAATCTCTGCAACCGCTTTGAGAAGAAGATTCACGATCTGGAACTGACCCGTATGGTCTCCATCCAGATGGGACCCCAAACCCGGCTCATCCAGAACAATGACTCTTTGATGATTGAGAAAATCCAGTCCAGCCTGGTGAACACCATTCCCCTGTGGAAGAGCCAGATGGTCTTGGCCCTGGGTCTGGAGCACTCCCGTCAGGCCACCGCCGCCCAGAGTGCGGTGACCAATATGACCAATGAACTGCTGAAGAAGAACGCCGATGCCCTGAAGATGGGCACCATTGAGACCGCTAAGGAATCCGAGCGCTCCATTGTGGACATTGGCACCCTCCAGCACACCAACCAGCAGCTGATTGACACCCTGGATGAGGTGATGAAGATTCAGACCGAGGGCGCTCAGAAGCGCAAAGAGGCCGAGGTAGAGCTGGGCCGCATTGAAGGTGAGCTGAAAAAGAAGCTGCTGGAACTGCGGGGCTAAGTCCCCTCCTATCCCCGTCCCATGAAAAAGGAGCAATCCCATGAATGTGTTGAAAAAATATCCCGTAGCCATTGTGCTGATGCTTCTCTTCATCGGTGCTTCGGTCTTTCTGGGACAAGCAAAGCATCGAGAAACCATACAAAATCCCCCGGCGGAACCGACAGACCCAGGTAACAGTTCCAGCGTGGGAGATACCAGCCTGAACCACTCTCTGGATGCCGATGAATTTCTCCCCTACATTTTAGATCAGGCCAATGTCCTCTCCCCGGAAACAGAGCAAAAAATCGCCCTGTACAACGCCAACTGGGACAAGCGCTACGGCAGCATTGTGGCCGTGGTCACCATGGATCAGGTGCCCCAGGGGGAAACCGCCTCGTCTTTGACTGAGTCCTATTCCTCCCAGGCCGGTCTTGGCCAAAAGGATGGCCTGCTCCTGTTTTCTGTTGCCGATCAGGCTGGGTTTCTCACGGGCGGGAGCTCCTTCCTGCCAACATGGAGCGGCTCTGACTTTGATCGTTTTTTGAGTGAGACCAGCCAAGACTTTGTGGAGGACGAGCAGGACTACAACCAAGGCGCCCTGGCCGCTTTTTCCGGCCTGAACACGGAGTTTGCAAAGACCACCACGGGGAGTTCCTCCTGGAACAACAGTCCAACCCTTTCCGCGCTGGGTAAGATTGCCGGGTTTGTATCCCTCGTCGGCGTGGTGATTGTTCTCCTCATCGTATTTTCCATCCTGTCCATCATTGATCGCATTCGCTTTGCCAGCTATCATCGCCGTTACTGGGGCATGCCCACCCCGCCCATCCTGTTTCGGCCCATCCTCTTCTGGCATCGACCAGGAGGCAGCTGGTACAACCGCCGCTATCGCAGGCCCCCCTATGGCCATGACCACCATGACCCCAAGGGTCCCCGTGGCGGCGGCTTCGGCGGAAGCGGCAGCTCCCGTGGCGGCGGCTTCGGCGGCTTCGGGGGCAG
>JBHAQX010000118.1:0-6336 GCA_041830595.1 Evtepia sp. | reverse complement strand
TTGACATTCTTAGTAATCTCAGATAGAATTAGTGGGTAAATTTCTGCTCTTATTCCTTGTATTCTTTGGGATTTTTTGACCCCATGGAATATAGATTGGTGATGGTGCATTTTGAAGGACAAGTTTTTCTGGCTTCAGCGGCTTGATTCTAGCATAATTATTCAGTCCATTCGACAAGGCCTTGTTGTCGCCATTCCGATCTTAATGATTGGCTCTTTTGCCCTTGTCCTTAAGTTTTTGCCCATCGCTTTGTACCAAAATTTTCTACACACTTTCCTGAACGGGTTTTTCATTTGGCTCTTTACCATTATCAATCAGGCTACCTTTGGAATTCTTGGGGTCAGCATGGTTGTCAGCATTAGCTTTTGCTATGCGCAGCAAAAAACGTCTAGCACCGTTGTTCAGTTCGGAACCATCTTTACCTCCTTGAGTTCTTACATGGTTTTTATTGGGCTTTTTACTGATGAATTTACGGTTTCTTCCCTTGCGGCCCAAGGTATGTTTACATCTGTATTTTGTGCCGTGTTTTCCTCTACATTTTTTTGTCTTCTTGCCACCCGGGAGCGTTTTCAGCTTCGTCTTTATTCCATTGGCGCAGATACCACATTTAATGCAGCCATCTCCATGATTTTACCGGCAATGCTTGTTATTTTGGTCTCTCTGCTGCTGAATGGAGCTCTGTCAGCTTTTTTCCATGTGGCAGGTTTTGAACAGCTTTTTCACACCCTAGTCAATGATCTCTTTGAGAATATCGATAGCCGCGTTTTGCGCACACTTCTCTTTCTGCTTCTGATCAATGTTTTTTGGTTCTTTGGAATTCATGGTAGTAATGTTCTGGAATCTGTGGCTCGGGGTCTTTTTTCTGCTGAGGCCGTTGGCGGCACAACGGAGATTTTAGGCAAAAACTTTCTGGACGTTTTTGTCTTGATGGGGGGCTGTGGAACCACGATCAGCTTGCTGGTTGCTATCTTGATCTTCAGCCGCAAAAAAAACAATCGCAACTTGGCCAAGATGGCTGCCTTCCCCATGCTGTTCAATATCAATGAATTGGTCCTATTTGGTCTACCCATCATTTTCAATTTTTCACTCCTTCTTCCCTTTATTCTTACCCCCTTCGTCTGCATGGGGATTTCTTATTTGGCAATTTCCATTGGCCTAGTCCCTGTTCCAACGGTTCCTGTGGAGTGGATTACCCCTATCATTGTTGGTGGTTATGTCTCCACAGGCTCGATTGCAGGCAGTATCCTGCAGCTGTTTAACATTGGAGTGGGCACAGCGATCTACGGCTTTTTTCTTCGTCGTTATGAACGCAAAACCACTGCAGCTGCCCAGCAAAACTTAAAGGAACTTGTCCGGCAGATGCAAGAGGCCGAACAGATGAATAGACAGCTGCTTCTGTTAGATTTGCCAGGCGGTGTTGGCAGCATTGCACGTATGCTGGCAGAGGACTTTAAGCATGTCCTTGCCCACTCCAATTCTTTCTCTATATACTACCAACCACAGTACAATCACAAGGATGTCTGTGTTGGTGCAGAAGCGCTTTTGCGCTGGAACCATCCTCAATTTGGCATTATCTACCCCCCGTTGCTCATTGGTATTGCCAATGAAACAAAGCTCTTACATCAGCTAGAGCAACAGGTTTTGTCTCTTGTTTCTGCTGACATCTCCTCCCTAAACAGTCAGGCACAGCTCCCTGCAAAGCTTAGTGTAAATGTAACAGCAAGTACATTACAATCCGATGAATTCTACCATTTCTTGACTACTCTGATGCAGGAGAACTGTCTGCTCAGCGGTAGGCTGTGTTTGGAGCTCACGGAGCAGATGTCGTTTTCTATGAATGCCCCCATTGAAGAACATCTGGAATTGCTGCGCAAGCAGGGCATACAGTTTGCCATCGATGATTTTTCCATGGGATATACCTCCTTAAAATATTTGCAGAATAACTTGTTTAGTGTTGTTAAGCTAGACGGCTCTCTTATCAAGGATATTTTAAAAAACCCACGCAGCCAAGAAATCATTTCTTCCATTATCCATATGTCAAAAAGTATGGACTTTTTGGTTGTTGCAGAGTATGTAGAGACGATACAGCAACGTGATATGCTCATGGAGCTTGGGTGTTACTGCTATCAGGGATATCTTTACTCTCCCGCCCTTCCCCTAGAGGACTTTATCTCATTTCAGCGTATTTCAAGGGCCCCTCATCTGCGTCATGCCGGGGCTTGATTGATAAAAGCAAGGGGTGCTTAATCGAAACATTAAGTACCCCTTGCTTTTGTTCTCCGCCTATGGTAAACTTTGAACTCAATTCCCCATCTCTAGCCGCGGCAGGCACTTGCGGAACCGTCACCGCATTTTTTTTGAGAAAAGGAGACTTATGCAACAAAATTGGAAACCAAATGTCGCCATTTTTCTAGGCGGACAGATGATCTCTCTGTTTGGCTCATCTCTTGTTCAATTTGCCATCACTTGGCACATTACCCTTAGCACCCAATCCGGCTTCTACATGACCCTGGCGATTATCTTCGGCTTTTTACCAACCTTTCTTCTCTCACCCTTTGCGGGGGTGTGGGCAGACCGCTATAATCGCAAGATTCTCGTTGCGATTTCCGACGGCAGTATCGCACTTACCACTCTACTTCTGGCCCTAGCGATCTTCTTTGGACAGAATAGCATTTGGCTCCTCTTTCTCGCTCTGGGGATTCGAGCCCTCGGCAGTGCGGTGCAAACCCCCTGCGTCAGTGCTATTCTTCCCTCGATTGTGCCCACGGAGCACCTTGCCCGTATCAATGGTCTCTACGGCACAGCCCAATCGGCCATTTCCTTACTGTCCCCCATGGTCAGTGCAGCGCTACTCGCCAGCATGCCTTTTTTCTCGATCTTTTTAATTGACGTTTTTACCGCAGTTTTAGGCATCGGCGTTTTGCTTCTTTGGGTAAAAGTTCCAACCCGTTCAAAGGCAAGCAGTAACTTGTTAGCTGAAAAGAGTAACTACTTAGCTGAAATGAAACTGGGCCTCACTTATGTCTGGAATACAAAGTATCTAAAGCACTTTTTCCTCTATTTATCTGTCTTTTATGTTATGTTTTGCCCGGTTGCCTTTCTGACACCGCTGCAGGCAACCCGCAACTATAATGGTGGAGAATTTCATTTAATGGCCATTGAAGTGGCCTTCTCTGTAGGGATGCTTTTGGGTGGTGGGCTAATCACCGTTTGGGGTGGCTTTCCCAATCGCATCCACAGCATGGCTTTGGCTACTCTCACCATTGCTCTATGCACCATTGCCCTGTTCATCCCCGTTTCTTTCTGGCTCTATCTTGGTATCATGGCCTTAATGGGCATTTCTATGCCGGTATATGGCACCCCCTCTATGGTATTCCTACAAGAGCGAGTGGATCCAGACTATATGGGCCGAGTTTTTGGTATTATGACCATGATTTCCACGGGACTGATGCCTTTGGGCATGCTTCTCTTTGGTCCTATGGCCGATCAAATTACGATTGAATGGCTTTTATTGGGGACGGGCCTTGTCATGCTTTTCCTTACCATCTCTTTCGCTCGAAATCCCTCTCTTTTGGCTGTAGGCCTGCAAAAAAAGGAGGAGGAAGCTCCCCTTCTGGCAGACAAAGACAGTGACTAACATGATGAAAAGAGCAGGAACAACAAGGTGTTGTTCCTGCTCTTTTTCTGATTTCTTATTTTATTTGCTGCGCCGGGTCTCAATTTCTTCCAGGATCATTGTTTCAAATACGGAAAAGTCCATGGCACCCAAATCCTGCCCTGCGCGGTTGCGAACGGCCACCTGGCCCGCCTCCGCCTCTTTGTCCCCCAAAACGACCATAAAGGGGATCTTTTCCATTTGGGCCTCGCGAATTTTATACCCTACTTTTTCGCTGCGGTGATCCGTCTCAACCCGTATGCCTAGTGCTGCCAGCTTCCCTGCGATCTCATCGGCATACTCGGCTGTGCGATCGGTAATGGGCAGTACTTTAACCTGCACAGGAGCCATCCAGGTTGGAAATGCCCCGGCATAATGCTCGGTCAAAATGCCAATGAAACGCTCAATGGAACCAAATGCCACACGATGAATCATAACCGGTCTATGCCGCTCTCCATCAGACCCAACGTATTCCAGGTCAAAGCGCTCTGGCATCTGCATATCAAGCTGGATGGTGCCACACTGCCAGGTACGACCGATGGAGTCCTCCAGGTGGAAATCTAGCTTAGGCCCATAAAAAGCCCCATCCCCCTCATTGATGACAAAGTCACGGCCCAGCTCTTCCAGCGCGGTGCGCAGACTGTCCGTTGCAAAGGCCCAGTCCTCATCGCTGCCCATGTGATCCTCCGGCATCGTAGACAGCTCTATGTGGTATTGGAAGCCAAAGAGGGAGTATACCTGGTCGATGAGCTCCACAACCCCCTTGATCTCATCCTTGATTTGCTCCGGCATCATAAAAATATGTGCATCATCCTGGGTGAAGCAGCGCACACGCATGAGGCCGTGGAGTGCACCGGAGAGCTCATGGCGATGGACAAGACCTAGCTCCCCCATACGCAGGGGCAAATCCCGGTAGGAATGTGGCATGGATTTATACACCAGCATACCCCCTGGGCAGTTCATGGGCTTTAGGGCAAATTCTTTTTCATCGATGGTGGTGGTATACATGTTGTCCTTGTAGTGATCCCAGTGACCAGAGCGCAGCCAAAGCTCCTTGTTAAGCATAATGGGTGTGTTAATCTCCACATAGCCAGCTTTGGTATGGGCCTCACGCCAGTACTCGATGAGCTTATTTTTCAGCACCATACCCTTGGGCAGGAAGAATGGAAAGCCTGGGCCCTCCTCCATAAAGGTAAAGAGGCCTAACTCCTTACCCAATCTGCGATGGTCACGCTTTTTTGCCTCTTCAATGCGCTCTAAATAGGCATCCAGCTCTTCCTTCTTTTGAAATGCGGTACCGTACACCCGCTGGAGCATTTTTTTGCTGGAGTCTCCTCGCCAATACGCCCCTGTGGCAGAAGTAAGCTTTAGCGCATTCCCCTTCACTCTGCCCGTGGAATCCAGGTGAGGACCGGCACATAGATCGGCAAACTCCCCCTGCTTGTAAAAGGAAATCACCGCATCCTCCGGCAAGCCTTCAATTAACTCCACTTTGTAGGGCTCATTTTGCTCTTTCACATAGGCAATGGCCTGATCCCTTGGAAGTTCAAAGCGCTCAAGCTTTAGCTTCTCCTTGGCAATCTTACGCATCTCCTTCTCCACTTCCTCCAGCACTTCAGGAGTAATGGGAAAATCTGCGTCAAAATCATAGTAGAATCCATTCTCAATGGCAGGCCCAATGGCCAGCTTCACCTCCGGGTGCAGACGCTTCATGGCCTGGGCCAACATGTGAGATACCGTGTGGCGGTAAGTCTCCCGGAACTCCGGATTATCAAAGGTATAGATGTTGTTCTCTTCCATTTTATATTCCTCCTCGTTCGGGGCAGGCGACAAAAACCCCACCCCTGAATGTTACTTCAGGGGTGGGGTTATCATAACTCCACGGTTCCACCCTGCTTGCGGTTCAAAACCGCCGCTTCATTGCCGCTGTAACGGGCGCCCCCGGCCCTACCTAATCCCTTGCGGTTTCAGCAGGCAGCTCAGAAGTGGTTATACCGCCTCTTTCTGTAAGGCACTCACAGCATAATGCGCCTCTCTCTGAACAGGGTTTTGCGGTTTCGTCTTCCTCAATGCTTTTTACTTTGGTAAGCATATCAAAAAAGAAACCTTAAGTCAAGAGGTCTGTTTGGAGCAATCCTTACCCTTTTGCTGCTGCCTCTTATAGCAACAAACTCTGCCACAAATAATGGGGCAGAGCTTGTTGTTGCACATCAATCATTCCCAAGTGGAGAGCGCATTGTCCATCAAGCCAATGAACTCCAATGCACTGCGAAACGGTGCCTCCATCTTCTTCTCTTGCCAAAGTAGGTTCCCCTGCCAGCTGGCATTCTGACGAAACAGCACGCTGACCTGGAAGGAAGCTAGAACCGGTAATTTCTGCTGCTCCTTCGTTGCCGACTTTTGCCAACTCAAGGCCTGCTCCCCGTGATTGAACAGGCGATTCTCCATGCTTCTCTGCGGGAATTTTAAGGAATCCATAACCAGCTCCATCAGAAAAAGACACTGGGTTAGATTATTAAACCACTGAGGCTCTGGAAAGAAAGGGTTTACTAAAATTCCCTTTATGTTTTTTTCCCTATACTCCGTTACATGAATAATATTAGTCTTCATTTCATAGGGAATAAAATGATTTCGAAATGCTGCCATGGACAAACACCCCCCATCTTCTTCTACAGACGTCA
>JBHAQX010000117.1:0-3378 GCA_041830595.1 Evtepia sp. | reverse complement strand
CAAACGCTGGGTAGTGGAAGAGGATGCCGCCGCCGTTGTGCGCCGGATATACAGCATGACATTGGACGGATGCGGTACAGAACAAATTGCCGCCGCCCTGTCTGCCGATAAAATCCTTACTCCTATGTTTTACTGGCGTGAAAAGGGTATCAAGCGTCCGGGAAAAGTAACTGAACGGGAGCCGCACAGATGGAATAGCTCAACGGTTGTAAAAATCCTGTCCTTGCAGGAGTATTGCGGCGACGTTATCAACTTTAAGACCTATTCTAAATCATTTAAGCACAAAGAGCGTTTGCCAAACAGTGAGGAAAACTGGGCGGTTTTCAAGGACGTACACGACCCTATTATAGAGCGTGAAATATGGGAGCAAGTGCAGCAAAAGCGTGGGAAGATACGCAAACGCAAAACCTCTGACGGTGAAAAGAATATGTTTTCAGGACTGCTTATTTGTCCTGATTGTGGTGGAAATCTAAATTTTCATTTCAATCAGAAAAACCCAGAAATCAAGTATTTCAATTGTGCAAACTATAACAGCCGCCGCCAATGCGTTTCAACACATTACGTCCGTGTGGATTTTCTCGAACAGGTTGTGCTTGGCGAGATACGCCGCCTAACAAGATTTGCTTGCCATTATGAAGATGAATTTGTAAAGGCGGTAATCGGTCAATCACAGCTAACTATAGCCGCAGAGCAGCAAGCAAAACAAAAAGAGCTTAAAGCCCTGCAAAAGCGCGACGCAGAGATTGATAAGCTTTTTGAACGGATTTATGAGGACAACGTATCCGGCAAAATTACCGACGAGCGTTTTGCTAAAATGACCGCCAGTTATGAAGCGGAACAAGCCGAGCTTGCGGAAAAAGTGAAAATCCTAAAAGTGGAGCTTGACCGGGAATACGACAAGAGTATGTCAATAGATATGTTTGTCACAACTGTTCGCAAATACACCCGCGCAAGGAAATTAACACAGCGTATGTTAAACGAGCTTATAGACTATATAGAAGTTCACCACGCCGAGAAGATAGACGGCGTAAAGACACAAAAGCTCAAAATACATTACAACTGTGTCGGTTCCATCGAAATACCTAATATATTGCCACTTCCGCAACCGGAAGTTTTGATACAAACGAGAAAAGGAGTAGCATTAAGCTACTCCCAATCTCAAAAGGCGGTTAACCTTTAACTTTTGAGTGTTCCCAGACTTGAGATTGCTACTAACAATCTCAAGTCCTATAAGAACACTCGTACTGGTCCGGGCGACAGGATTCGAACCTGCGGCCCCCTGCTCCCAAAGCAGGTGCGCTACCAAACTGCGCTACGCCCGGATAGGTAATAAAAAAACATTCAATAGTCAACCACACTATTATAGCGCGAAGAATGACAAAAAGCAAGTCCTAAGAAGGGATCATATGAATAAATTTTGATGCAATAAGGTTTGAAGAAGAGTAGATAGAGCAGGGTAGCATTTGATAGAGCCGAGGGAGAGAGGAAGACAAACGTTTATCTGTTTTAAAATTAAAACAAAAACGTGGAACTGTTATGGCAAAAAGCCAAAACAGTTCCACGTTTCATTCGAAAATCCATTAAAGTAAATGGAGCCTTATTGTGTTGGCTCCTCGTCTTCCTGAGGCAACAGAAACGTTCTGATTTCAACCACACGGCGATTATCTACCTTAGTTACCGTTACATCGAGGTTTTCATAAACAAAATGGTCACCTTCGGCAGGGACAGTACCCAACTGTTCTAATACCCATCCGCTGATGGAATTTGAGTCATTGAGTTCGCCCTTGAGCATAAAGCGGTCAAAGAGGTCATCCAAGTCAGCAGAGCAGGCAACCAGATAACTACCATCCTCCTGTAGCTGAAACTCTTCCAAAACCTCGTCGTGCTCGTCCCATATTTCACCCACCAGCTCCTCTAAGATATCTTCTAGGGTGACGAGGCCTTGTGTGCCGCCGTATTCGTCCACAACAATGGCCATGTGCGTTTTACTGCGCTGTAAGAGCCGCAGAAGAACCGAAATTTTTGTGCTCTGGGTCGTGTAAATAATTTCAGAGATCAGATCTCGAAAACTCTTAATATTACGTGCTCGGGCGGCATAGAAATCCTTTTCATGGATGACGCCAACGATATTATCCACACTACCTTCGTAGACAGGAATGCGGGAATAGCCACTCTGAGCAAAGGCAGCGGCAAGAACATGTTCGGCAGCATTTGTGTCAACGGCAACAATGTCAACTCGAGGGGTCAGAATTTCGCCCACTTCCAGATCGTTAAACTCAATGGCAGCGCGGATGAGCTGGCTCTCATGGGGTTCTAGTCCACCTTCACTCTCGGCCTCTTCCACCATCGTAATCAGTTCTTCCTCTGTGATACCCTCGCCATCTGGCGAACGAACCAGCTTTGCGGCCAGCTTATAGAAGAGACGAAAGAATGCATTCAAAGGGGCGAGTATAAACAGGAAAAAGCGCAAGACAGGGGCAGAGAACATGGCAAAACGCTCTGGCTGATCTTTTGCCAGAGCTTTTGGTGTAATCTCGCCAAAAATCAAGATGCCAACCGTTAAGACAATGGTGGAGATTGTGGCACCATACTTCGGGAAATAACGAACAAAGAGCACCGTAGCCAAAGAGGCAGCCGAAATATTAACAATATTGTTGGCAATTAAGATACAGGAGAGCATGCGGTCAAATTCATCGGTAAGAGAGAGGACAAGTTTTGCTCGCTTATTTCCATCTTCTGCCCGACTTTTCATACGCAACTTGTTAAAGGCGGACATGGCCGTTTCCGTGGCAGAAAAGTAGGCGGAAAAAAGCAGTAAAAAAACGAGGATCACGATCATCGTAATACTGGAACTGTCCATAAGAGAACCCATCAACTCAGCTTTCTATTTTGTTCTAGGAGAAGGATTTGAACATTCTTCCTCCCTTATCTATGAAGCAGTTTAGCATATTTACACAGTGAATGCAAGAAAAGAGATTGAATATTGGCCATTTCCCTGGGATAAAGTGGTAAAAAAAGAAGAAACAAAGAAAAAGGTTTGCCAAGGAATGCAAAAGAAGATATACTTCTCATATTGCCCAAAAGGGGAGGGGTCTTACTCAATGAAAAAGCTGGAATTTGTAATACCTACACTGTTAGGTGTGGAGCGGTTGACGGCAGATGAACTAAAGCGCATGAAGCTGTCGGATGTCCGGGCTGAAAATGGTAGGGTATTTTGTCATGGCACAGCTGGCGATATCCCCCGCATGAACCTGGGTCTTCGGACAGGGGAGCGGGTGCTATTGTCCTTAGGAAGTTTCTCGGCCGAGACCTTTGACCAGCTGTTTGAAGGCACCAAGGCCTTGCCATGGGAGGACTTTATTCCAAAAGGCGGCGCCT
>JBHAQX010000116.1:0-3867 GCA_041830595.1 Evtepia sp. | reverse complement strand
CTTTGGATTATTGTTGTGAGTAAGCCAGACCCTAGCACCGAGAATCAAAAGCTCTCGGCAGCGGCCGGTGTTTTTCACATGGGCAATGGCGGGGGTGCCATCAATCAGCACTTCTGCAATGAATCGATTGGGCCGCCGCACAAATTGGGCAGGCAGAATATTAGGATAGTCCACGTAAAGCCTCCAAACGAGCGTTTAGCCAGGCAAGTATGTCGCCATAGACCTCTTCTTTATTTAGCTCATTGAGCATTTCATGGCGCCCCCCGGGGTACAGGCGAAGGCTTAGGTTCTTACAGCCAGCCTGGAGAAAGCTATTCATCAGTCGCAAAACCCCCACGCCCTGTTCTCCCACTGGATCATCGCTGCCGGAGAGGAGAAAAATAGGAAGGTCTTTTTTCATGCCCGCAATCCGCCCGGGATTGCCAATGTAGCGCAAGCCATCAAGAATATCACGGAAAAGACTGACAGTAGGGGTGTAGTTGCACCAGGGATCTTCCAGATAGACATCAACCAGACGCTGGTCTCGGCTGATCCAGTCTGCAGTGGTTTGGTTTGGCTGAAAGGGCTTATTATAGTTTCCCAGCATCAGCTTATGTAGTTGTTTGCTTTTGGCCCGAGGGCCTTTCTGACGCACCGCAAGGCTGCAAAGACCAAAGGCAATGGAGAGTTGCTCCGGTATGGGCTGGTTTGTGCCGGAAAGGATGGCGCCGCTGGCAAGGTCAGGATGATCGATGAGAAGGGTGCGGGTGAAAAAAGAGCCCATGCTGTGCCCAAAGAAATAGAAGGGTACATAGGGGTAGTCTGCCTGAACGGATAGGCTTAATTCCCTCAAAGCAAGGGTAACCTGCTTCCAGCCGTTTTTCTCTGCAAAAAAGCCGTAATCGTTGTCCCGAGAGGCCGTTTTCCCATGGCCGGGCAAGTCACAGCCAAAGACGAGAAAACCCTGTTTCGTCAGAAAAGAGGCAAAGGCATCATAGCGCCCCATGTATTCATTGATCCCATGGATGATCTGGATAAGGCCTCGGGGTGAACCTTCTGGTATCCAGTACGTGGTATATAGTTCATAGACCCCGTCTAATGCGGAGAAAAAGTGATCTTTCTTCATGACAAGGTCCACCTTCTGTGATAAGATAATTTAAAATTAAGTATAACATATTTTATTTGTGCCGCAAACAGAAAAAACTGGGCATCGTAGGAGGCGCGTTTCATGCAGCCGTATCTTTTAGCGTTGGACCAAGGAACCACCAGCTCCCGCAGTTTGCTTTTTACAGCCGAGGGAGCTGTGCTTGCTTCCACACAGGAGGCAATTACTCAGCACTATCCCCAGCCGGGCTGGGTGGAGCACGACCCCATGGAAATCCTCTACAGTCAGTATCGCACGATGCGCTCCAGTGTGGAGCAGGCGGGGATAAGCCCTACCCAGATTGCTGGAATTGGTATTACCAACCAGCGGGAAACCGTGGTGGTTTGGGAGCGGGCAAGTGGGAGACCCATTTATCCAGCCATTGTGTGGCAGTGCCGCCGCACAGCGGACTTGTGTGAGAAGCTTAAGAGAGAGGGACGAACACAGCCCATCCGCCAAAAGACGGGCCTGCTCATTGACGCCTACTTTTCCGCCACAAAGATTCGGTGGATTTTAGAGCAGGTAGAGGGGGCCCGGAGCCGGGCCGAGTCTGGAGAACTGCTGTGCGGAACCATTGACAGCTGGCTGATCTGGAATCTGACAAAAGGAGCGGTGCATGTCTCGGACTATTCCAACTGTTCTCGCACCATGCTCTTTGATATTCATAAGCTCTGCTGGGATGAGGAGCTATGTGAACTGCTTCAAATACCTATGGGTATGCTGCCAACACCGGTACCAAACAGCATGGAATATGGCAGAGTAGCCCAGGGGGTGGAAGCTCTAGAGGCGTTTGCAGGGATTCCAATCTGCGCTGCAGCAGGGGATCAGCAGGCGGCCCTTTTTGGGCAGGGCTGCTTTGCAAAGGGACAGAGTAAGAATACCTATGGCACCGGCTGCTTTACGCTGCTCAATACCGGGACAACCCCTATCTCCTCCCAACATGGTCTCTTGACCTCCGTGGGCTGGTCCGTAGGAGGAGAAACGGCGTATATTTTGGAAGGTAGTGTATTCAACGCTGGTTCTACCATAAAGTGGTTGCGGGATGAACTGGGCCTGATTGAGACAGCGGCGGAATGTGATCGACTGGCGGAGAGTGTGCCCGATAACGGGGGTGTATACTTCGTTCCTGCCTTTACCGGCATGGGGGCACCCTACTGGGATATGTACGCCAGAGGCACCCTATTAGGCCTGACAAGGGGCAGCAACAAGGCCCATCTGTGCCGGGCTGTCTTGGAGGGGATTGCCTATCAGACGGCCGATCTCATGGGGGCTATGGCCCGGGATGCAGGGGAGCCAATCCCAAAGCTTCGGGTGGACGGTGGGGCCAGTGTTAGTGACATCCTGATGCAAATTCAGGCGGATTTGCTGCAAATACCCGTGGAACGGCCAAGCATGGTGGAGGTGACTGCCTGGGGAGCCGCCTGCCTTGCCGGGTTATCCTGCGGTATTTGGTCCGATATGGCACAGTTGGGGGAAAAACTGGTCATTGGGCGAACCTTTCTCCCTCAAACATCCATGGAGGATTGCTATAAAAAATGGCAGGAGGCTGTGCGCCGTGCCAGTGGTTGGGAGCATAGTCCACTTCAGGCCTGAGGACAGCGTAAATTAGTGAACGGATTGTTCAAAAGAAAAACAGGCACGGCACCCTTTGAGGTGCTGTGCCTGCTCATTTTTAGAAGAAGGTTAACGCTTCGTTACCTTTTTTCTCGCCGCCATTTTCTTCTTTTTACTTTGATTGGCAAGGAATAGGGCAACGACAATCACTAGGACAACGGCAACGCCGATCATGATTAGGGTGGTACTTCCACCTCCGGCACTACCATCGGTTTTCACCTCTAGCCAGAGTTTGTCCATTAGAGTAAGGGTGTCCTGAGAGAGGGAGGAGAAGCTGGTTGCTCTTGCGAGAGTTTCGGCGCTGGGGTAAGCAATCTCGCTATTGGCCACTTCGGGATCCATAAATTCCTTTGCAGCGCTAATGGGAGTAGAATAGCCGAGGTACTCCATATTTTCACCAGAGATTTCGGGAGAAGAAAGGAAGTTGATGTAGGCCTCTGCCGCCTCTTTGTGGGCGGCATTCTTGGGGATGCACATGGCATCGATAAACATATTAAAGCCTTCTTCGGGGAAGACAAAAGCCAGATTTTCATTGTCCTGGACCATGGTCAGGTAGTCCCCTGCATAGTAGGCTCCCACATAGGCCTCTTCGTTTACCATCTTATCAAAAATCTGATCCATCACGTACTGCTGCACCACCGGCTTCTGCAGCTTCAAATCGTCCGCAGCAGCCATGAGCTCCTGGGGATCTTCTGTGTTAATATCAATGCCGTTCTTAAATTGGGCGATGGCAAAGCTATCTCTGGGATTGTCAAACATGAGAATTTTGTCGGCATAGGCGGCATTCCACATAAGATCCCAGCCTTTGACTTCTTCTGTCACATACTTGGTGTTGTAAATCAGACCCACCGTGCCCCAGGTGTAGGGGACGGAATAGAGGTTGTCCGGGTCGTAGGCCTGGTTTTTAAACTCCGGGTCAACCAGAGCATAGTTGGGAATGTTATCAAAATTGAGTGGGGCCAGCATATCCTCTTCAATCAGTCTTGCCACCATATAGTCAGAGGGAATGACAACATCATAGTTCACGCCCCCTGTTTTCAGCTTTGCATACATGGCCTCGTTGCTTTCAAAGGCCATGTAGTTGACTTTAATGCCGGTTTTTTCCGTAAATGCCTTGTTTACATCGATGT
>JBHAQX010000115.1:0-7945 GCA_041830595.1 Evtepia sp. | reverse complement strand
GTTGACTTCGATCAGTTTCTCGCCCAGCTGCAAAAGAAGCTGCGCGAGCTCAAAATTGGCATCTTGCGCATGGAAGCTGTAGATACTGAAACTGGCAGCCTTGTCCTCACCGTAGGACAGGATTTGGACTGTAGCGGCCTACCCGTAACCAATGAGAATGTTTGCACCTATGATGAGGGCTTTATCGCTGGGATTCTCAAGGTTTACACCGGCCAAGACTATGATGTGCGAGAGGTAGATTGCTGGGCCAGCGGCGACCGAGTCTGCCGCTTTAATGCGGATGTAATAAAGAAATGAGATGGCTATGGTAGTCTTGAAAGCCGGAGGCGGTGCCACTGTGGATCATACTGCTGATGTCCTATTTGAGTTTTTGCGGGATGTTTTCTACGATGCCGCAAAAGCGCAACTTGATATTGAGTCGTTGCCACATGAGTGGCAACAACTGGGCAGGGGACTTGTCTTTTTGGCCGAGTCCCTAGCTGAAGCGCGGCATTTTTCAGTTGCAC
Source organism: Evtepia sp. (assembly GCA_041830595.1). GTDB lineage: Bacteria > Bacillota > Clostridia > Oscillospirales > Oscillospiraceae > Evtepia. The sequence goes on along the minus strand of JBHAQX010000115.1, from coordinate 7,439 downwards.
TTGCTAAGGGCGATTTGGATTCGCCCATTCCGCCCCGGCGAAATGAACTCGCTGCACCTCTCAAAGCACTGCATGCCGCCTTAAAACATATGACCTGGCAGAGCCAACAGGTAGCGAAAGGTGATTACCAACAACGGCTGGAGTTCTTGGGGGATTTTGCCCTTGCGTTCAATGAAATGACGCAGCAGCTTGACCAGCGTCAGAAAGCTCTCCTAGCCGAAATTGACCGCAGCCAACAAAAAACAAAAGCTTTGGAAAACAGCAGCCGCCTGTTTGAGGCAATTACCGACTTTACACCCCAATGGATTTTAGTGGCCGATCTAGAAAATCGACAGCTTCTCTACAAAAATCGAGCACTAAAAAAAGCGATCTCTTCCAATGAAACGCTCCGAGAAACCTTAGATAACTGGCTTTTTGCCCCTAGCCGTATGGTTTCCAGCCTTGATGGTGTGCGCTCGGATGAGCTAGAGGTATCACTGTCCGGCCAGCCCCATTTTTTCCAAGTAACATCCTACCCCGTGGAGTGGCGGGGCAGCTCTGCTCTGGCTTTTTTGCTAAACGATGTGAGTGAACAGATTGAACAGCTGAATCAACTGAAACTCCACGCCTATCACGATGCCCTTACGGGCCTTTATAATCGGTTTTTTTCACTCCAGCAACTGCGGGAGTGGATGGATGCCCGGAAGCATTTTTGTATCTGCTTTGTCGACCTTGATAACTTAAAATATGTCAATGACAATCTGGGCCATTCCGAGGGCGATAAGTATATCATTGCCACCGCAACGCTTTTGGAGAAGGCTTTTGAGCATGCCATAGTAGGCCGTTTGGGTGGAGATGAGTTCATCCTTCTTGTCGCCGATATGGGAGAGGCACCTGTCTTGGCTCGTCTGGAAGAACTGCGTCAACGTATGATGGCAAAGTGCGAGAGTGGAAAGGGCTATATCTCCAGCTTCAGCTATGGTGTGGTCGAGCATATGCCAGACAGTTCCATTTCTTCTAGCGACATTTTAAGCCTGGCCGACGAACGCATGTATATCTTCAAGAGAGCCAATAAACCACAAAGACAAATTCGAATGGACTCTTAATTAAGTCAAGCTCACGGGGTGAAATTGCTTTCATCCCATGAGCTTTTTCTTTTCACTCCTTCTAACTGAACGAAAGAATTTCTTCTCCCGTTTCCTTTTTTCTTGTCTTTTTTCTCAAGTTGCGCTATCATTAGAATGATCGACATTTTCTGTGGCGTTCCTCTCGCATAATGGAACGCTGCCACTTGCACCATAGATTGCACGATTCTTTCTCTCTTTTCTCCTTGCCCCAGAAAGAATAGGTGGAGGGTTTCCATGGGACTGTTAGGCCGCTTGTTTGGCACACGCAATCGTGAATACAGTGTAGGACAGGACGAGGTAAATTACGTCCTGAATATCAATGCGCGCTTGCAGCCCATCCATCGAGGGGACTTATTTGAGGATTTACTAGACGAGCGCCTAAATGCACTGCAAATCGGCTACATTACAGGTGGTGGCACCTTAATGAGCGACTCTGGTGAAATGAGCAGCTGCGATATTGAAATCACAATGGTCAATAACAGCACCACGGTTATGAAGAAGCTTAGGGCTCTTTTAGAGGTTCTCCCCCTGCCTAAGGGAAGCAGTTTGCAGGCTGGCGGCGAGGTGCTCTATGAGCTGGGCAACTTAGAAGGCCTGGCACTGTACCTAAATGGCACTGATTTACCAGATGAGGTCTACGAGACGTGTAAAATCAATTATGTGATTTCTGAGTTGGAGGACTTACTGGGCAGCAGCGGTGACCTGTACAGCTATTGGGAGGGCAAGGAAGACACTGCTCTGTACTTTTATGGAGAGAGCTTCGCCATCATGAAGGAGCGTATGAGCTATTTCCTCGATGCCTATCCTCTCTGTGAAAAATGTAAAATTGAGCAAATTGCATGATCTATTCCATAAATTCTACATCTATAAACCTCTGCTGCACCTGCAAGCAGAGGTTTTTTGCTTTTTACTATCTTTTTTTCCGAACTTGTGATACAATAAATTCCTAATTTAGTAGGAAATTCCCTACATGTTTTTGGAGGTGCACTTTGAATACGAAGAGAAAACTGATTAACCTAAGTTTGGTTCTTGCCCTTTGTGTGAGCTTTCTGCTCCCCGCCTTTGCGGCTACACCAGACCAATCTGCCCAGTCTGCTGCAAAAACGGTGCTCGAAGCAAGTCAGGCAGTCAGCCTGCAGTATGCCCTGCTTGAGGGCGATACTATAACCCGCACAGGGGATGTTCTTTCGAAAGATGCACCCTCCACCCTGAGCCCCGATCTGCTCTATGGCATCGGCTCTGTTAGTAAAATTTATACTGCCGTTTCTGTCATGAAACTTGTTGAGGCTGGCAAAGTCAAACTGGACACGCCTCTTACCCAGTATATCCCTGAGTTTACTATGGCCGACCCCCGCTATAAAAACATTACCGTGCGTATGCTCCTGAACCACTCCTCTGGCTTAAATGGCTCTAGCCTGAAGGATGGTATCCTCTTCGGGGACAGCACCCCTTACGCCAAAGATGCACTGCTGGCCCGCCTGAAAAACCAAACCCTAAAGGCAGATCCCGGCGCCTACAGTGTCTACTGCAACGATGGCTTTACCCTGGCTGAAATTCTGGTGGAAAAGGTAACAGGAAAGAGCTTTACTGCCTATGTCCACGAAACCATCACAAAACCTCTGGGCCTCACCGCTACCTTCACCCCCGCAGATACATTGGCGGAAACCCTGTTTGCCCCGATCTATTACGGCACAGCGAAAACGCCAAGAGAGCACTTTAACCTAATTGGCACCGGCGGCATGTACGCCACTGCCAAGGACCTGGCTACCTTTGGCAAAGTCTTTTATAGCAGCAAGCTGCTCTCCCAGGCTTCTTTGGATGCTATGGCAGCTCCCGAATATGCCAACGGTTTCTGGCCAAACGAGTTGGAGAAATCTCTCTCCTTTGGTCTTGGCTGGGATAACACAGAACTTGTCCCCTTCAAGGGTGCGGGCATCCAAGCCCTCTGTAAAGGGGGCGACACCTTGGGGTATCATGCAAGCTTCGTGGTTCTGCCCGAGCATAAAATGGCCGCCGCTGTGGTTTCCTCCGGTGGTTCCAGCGCCTTTAACCAAATGCTTGCCTCCCGCCTTTTGATTGACGCACTGGCACAGAAGGGCATTGTGGTAAATGAAGCTCTCCCCGCTCTGCCTTCCAGCAGCCCAGCAGCCATGCCTGCCAGTGAAATGGCCAAGGCCGGATACTATGGCTCCACCCTGGCCGCTATGAAAATCAACATTAGCGCTGATGGCAAGATGACCATGCCGGACATGCCCGATCTTACCCTGCGCTACTATACCGATGGCTCCTTCCGTGACCAGAACAACACCCTGCTCTTCCAGTTTGTGACGGCAGAGAATGGCATCACCTATTTGTATCAGCTCACCTATATGCAGCTACCTGGTCTTCCCTCCTTCGCCAACACCGGCTATATCGCCCAGCAGCTGAAGCCTCGCGATTTACCTGCAGATGTCTGGCAGTCTCTGAAGGGACAGAATGACCTGCTGTATTTTGCGCTGAATGAGCACCACCGTTCTGTACTCTACCTGTTCCAGAGCATGACTACCGTCCCTATCTATGAAGAAAATGATGGTTATGTTGGGGGCCTGGCCATTATGGACGCCAACACCATAAGCCCCATCACCAATGTACCCGGCGGCGGCAGCCGTGACTACCAGTACCTGAGCTTTGTCACAGATGGAGGCAAGCACTTCCTAAAGGCAAATGATTACCTCTATTTGCGTGAAGATTCTGTTCCGACAGTCTATCCCGGTACCAATGCTCTTTGCACCATCCAGCCTGACGGCTATGCCCGCTGGTGTGCAATCGGCGATGCCAAAGATCTAAAAATGAATGTAAAGATTCCAGAAAATGGTAGTTTTTACGTTTACAGCCCAGATGGCATTGTCACGGCTTCCAGTATTTTTGACCAGCGCATTGCCACCCTTCCAGCTGGTGGCTATCTGGTCTTTCTGGGTGATCCCGGTGCCCGCTTCCACATTTCCATTAGCTGACCTTAACCGCTATACTAAGAGCCCCAGACCATATGGTCTGGGGCTCTTTCTTATACGTTTATCTGCTATCTGCCCTAAGAGCTTTTTGGTCTGTTCTCTCCCCCGCCATTCATAGCCTGCCCCGTTTGGAACAATGCCTGCATTTTTTGATCAATGGCAGCCAACTCCTCTGCACACTCCTTCAAATAGGCCGCCTTGCTCTCTCGCTCCTCAGCAGTTACCTTATAGAGGATCTCATGTTCGAGACTTGCCCAGGTATCCATGGCAATGGTACGGATCTGTACCTCAACTGGCACATAGGGGTTACTTCTCGAAAGCTGCACAGGCACTCTGAGCACAATGTGGTAACTGCGGTATCCATTTGGCTTTGGCTCGGCGATGTAATCCTGGGTCTTGATAATCTCCAAATCGCTGTGGCGAATCAGCTCGGCAATGTGGTACACATCGTCAATATAGCGACAGACCACACGCACACCGGCCAAGTCCAGCACATGCTCCTCCACCATCTCTAAACTCACCGGCACATTCTGCCGGCGCAGTTTTGCACCAATGCTCTCAGGGGTTTTCACCCGAGATTCCACATGGTGAATGGGGTTATGACTAGAAAACATCTTAAACTCATTGTTCCAAATATCCAGCTTCATCTTTACAATCTGAATCGCTGCGTTATAGACCTGTATCTTGTGCACAAGCTCCCGGCGCTGATCGGGAGACAAGAGGTTCTTCAAATCTTGTTCCGTCATAATCCATCGATTCCTTTCCGTTTTCTTCCTTCTCTGGGAAGGCTAGAGTCCCGGGTCCTTCTGATTGGTGCGGCGAAACCAAAATCCTGTGGCAAAGCAGACCAATGCCACAACCCCAAAGCTAAAGACATCCGTCCCGTGGGCGAACCAGGTAGCCACCAAGACTAAAATACAACTGGCAATGGCAAACAGAGGGGTAATCACCCGCTTGAACAGGGTCAAATCCTTCTCTTGACGAATAAATAAAATAAACACAGGTATGTACAATGCGTAGAGAGCGACAATGGGGATTTCCGAGGAATCAAAGCCAAACCCACCAAACCAACCCTCCTGCAAATTTGCTCCATAAAAGAAAAACAGCCACAAGGTACACATAACCAATGCAAATATACCGGAACTCTGGGGCATATTAGTAGCGGGATCTACCCGACCAAAAAGACTGGGCCGGGGACCCCATCCTCTGGCAGACAGGGCATAGAGATTGCGTACACAGCCCATCATCAGTCCGTTTAGGGTGCCCAGACAAGAGATAATCACAAACACAAAGAGCACACTGCCAAGGCTACCAAACAGGGTTTGAAAGGCAATCATAGCCCCTTCCTGCCCATTTTCCATCAACACCTCATTGGGCACTGCCCCTGCAAGTCCTATATAATAACAAATATACACCAACATGATGGTAACAGTTCCCACGATCAAGGCAATGGGCATATTCCGGCGGGCATTGCGCAGCTCTGCGCTGATGCTGGTGGCCACAATCCAGCCCTCATAGGCAAACACGGTAGAAACAACAGCCGTGAATAGAGGATTCCCCTCTACCTCTGCCCCCACAACCTGGGTAAAGTTCTCCAGGGTTGTTCCATTCATCAGTCCCACAGCGGTGCCCACCCCCGCCATGGCGATCAGAGGAACAAGCTTAATTGCCGTCGTGGAGATTTGAAAGCGTCCGGCCAAAATGGGCGAAAGCTCATTCATGGCGTACACCAGAATTAGGTACACACCTGCAAGGAGCATGCACTCGCCCCCGGTGATGGACCAGCCAAACAGCACACAGGTATAGCGGGCCGAAACCCAAGCGAGCACCGATGTCATGGCTGGAGTGTACATAGTGGCTAAAAACCAGCCCACATAATAACCATAGTGGGGACCGGCTATCGCCTCTACATAGCCCAAAAGACCCCCAGCGGACTCATAGCGCAACGCTAATATAGAAAACATGTAGGCACAGATAATCATCACCATGCCCCCGATCACCCAGGCCAAAATGCCAATGGGTAGATTGCCACCCGTCGCATTCAATACATTTTCTGCCTTAAAAAATACGCCACTTCCCACGACAATGCCGATTACCATGGCAATCGCCGTAAACAAGCCGTATTTCTTTTCCAGTTTTGTCTCCATTACTCCTGCTCTCCTTAACATGGCATCTCTGCACCAGTTCAAAGCATCCTGGTACTGCATACCCCAGTCCTAAAACGACTCGTCCCGTCCGGGGAAACGGCTGAGGACATCCTCGCTTAGAGATCAAATAAAGTATACGCTTTTCTGCTTTCCCTTGTCAAGAAATCGCCGCATTTGTTACCATTTCGCTCCTGCTATTCACAATCTGTACATAAATGCAGCCCACTTTGTGCTGCCGCCGCAAAACTGTTTCACTTCTCTTACAAAAGGCTGGATTTTCTTTACAAGCCCCCAGAGGGTGTGCTAGGATGAAGAGAAGGTTCCTATTAAGGTAGGAAGTCCACTGAACAGACGGCCTTTGGCCATCTTGCCTTCATTTTTCCACATGGTTAAAAGGAGAACATTATGAAAAGATTGATTCGTCAGGCTGGGGCACTTTTTCTAGCGCTTGCTCTGCTTAGCAGCACGGCCTTTGCCTCTGTGGCTTTGGGCGACGAGCTGCACACGTTTACAGTTCCACTGGCTGAAAATGCCCGGCTCACCAACCAACTGATTTGGAGTAGCTCTAAGTCGGATCTTCGGACTGAGAACTATGTGACCTATACGCCCAGCGGCGAGCTAAAGCCCGTGGTGGGCTATGGATCCTCTGTCCTCTCAAAGCAGACGGTCAGTGCCATGGCAGCCCAACTGGAGGCCTCCGGCCGGCGGGTTCTTACGGGCACCAATGGGGATTATTTTGATATGGGCACCGGCAATCCCCTTGGCCTTTTGATGACAGACGGCATCGTTCGTTCCTCTCCAGGCCACCTCAGCGCTATTGGTTTTGGAGAGGATGGCAATGCGATTATTGGTATGCCCGAATTTTCCATTATGGCTACGTTTGCCGGTCACACTCTAAAAGTGGCAGAGATCAACAAAGTGCGTACCGCCACAGGCTACTATTTAATGAACAGCGATTTTGGCACTTCCACAAAGAATACCCAGGCAGGCCTTGATGTCATTCTAACTCCTGTCCTGGAAAATGTCGGTAGCTCGGTTTCTCTACACAATGGCCAAGCAGGCGTATTAACCGATGCCCTGCGGGTTGGCGGTCGCATGAACTTCGTGGTGGACTCGGTACGTGATTCTACCGCCGACACAACCATTCCCACTGGCAAGTATGTGCTCACCATCCACCAAAAGGGAGGCGACTGGAT
>JBHAQX010000114.1:0-3027 GCA_041830595.1 Evtepia sp. | reverse complement strand
GTGGCAGAGTTTAACACCTACTCCTCTTTGACACTACTCGTTCTTCTTATACTGGCTAACCTTACTTTTTCCCTCTATGATCTGCTGCTCTCCCGCTTTTCTCGTCTATATGAAACCCGTTTTCAAACATGGTTGTTTCATCCCAGGCGGAACAAAAAGTGAAAAAATCAGTCTTTCTAAGTGCAGAGCCTTTTCTTTTGACATGGAATTGTAACGGGATTGACGTGGAATTCTGGGGGAAAATGTTGTATAATAGCAAAACTGATACTAAAAATGCACTTTAATTCTTTTGATAGCGTGAGGTATTTCGAATGAAAAAAAAGCTACTCTCCTGCCTGCTTGTGTTTTTCTTGGCCGTTAACATGGTTCCTTCGGCCTTTGCCACACAAAACAGCTTCTCCTTGAGTGACAGGGGAATGGAATTTATCAAATCCTATGAGGTCTTTGAGCCAAAGGCCTATCAGAAAGAGGGCAAATGGTATATCGGCTATGGCACGCCTTGCGCCGAGAACGAATACCCCGATGGCATTACAAAAGAAAAGGCCGAGGAGCTTCTTCGCTCCAGCCTTGCCTCCATAGAAAAAAGTGTGAACAATTTTATCTCTACCAATGCACTTACTCTGAAGCAACATGAATTTGATGCACTGGTTAGCTTTACTTACTGCCTCGGCACTTCTTGGATGGACAGTAAGTACCGCTTGGCCAAATACGTAATCGCCGGTATGCAGAATTACGAACCGGCTGAGATTGTTGACGCCGTAGGCGTATGGTGCCATGTACAAGGAAAGGTAGACCAGGAGCAGCTGGAGCGACGCATCGACGAAGAGCAAAAGGCCATAGGTCAGCAGTAGGAGCAGATTAAAGACGATCAGTTTGCAGATGACCGCTAGGATAAGTGGCAGTTTTTGAAAGATCGGCTGCAATAAGGGGTACGGTCCTAAGAGAAGGATAAAAAGAAGAGCAACCTCTTTATCTGCAACCAGAAAAAGAGAGAGAAAAGCGACGGCGGCGTAAAGACAGAGACCAGAATGTCTGCCCCATTCACGTACAGTGGGCACCAGTAGAAAGCCTGCCAAAGCTGGACAGATAAAGGTGGTCAGTGGGATGAGACTGCCAAAAAGCATCAAGACCAACATGGTCCCGGCAAATACACCGCAAAAAGCAATTTGCCTAGATTTGCTGTTTCTCAAAGGGGAGACACTCCTCTCATTCGTATTCTGTCCATCAATAAGGAATCCTTCTGTTGAACGGCTCTGCAACGGAGGGTACTGCCTAGAGGGGGTGTCTACTTACCCATCAGGCCAGCAGAGTCTATTGCCGCAGTAGCGCTCGTCGCGTTTTCCAATCGGGAAGAACCGTTTCAATCAGGGCGTAAAAATTGGGGCCGTGATTTTTATGGACAATGTGTGCCAGCTCATGAACCACAACATACTCAATGGCCTCTACAGGATACTCCATCAGGCGCCAAGAGAAGGAAAGACGGTTTTTTCCGCTGCAGCTGCCAAAGCGGGTTTTTGCCCCAGTGATGGTAATGCCCACTGGGGAAAGACCCATTAGGGCAGCAAAGTGCTCCACACAGGGGGGGATATCATCCTTTGCCCGTTGCCGCAACAGGGTCGCTTCTTCCTCTGTTGGTTCCGGGTGGGCTAGGACTTTGGCCTGCATGGCAGGAAGGTGTTTTTGAAGCCAATCACGTTGTGCCAGAAAAAAAGCTGCAATGGTCTCATCACTGCAGCGAAGGGGCGCACGGAGGATAATCTGAAGATCCCGCCGAATTTCTAGGGAAAGGGTTTTGCGCCGTGAGCGAATAATCTGATAAGTATGTTCCACAATTTTCCTCCTGATTCTGATTACAGTATAGCAAAAAGAGGCAATCCGTGCAATAGGGCAGGGAATGGGCGAGTAACGTCTGCAAGGTAGAAGGTTTTGGTAAAACGGCATTGTCAGTTCAGAGTAGTTGTGTTAGAATAAAAGGCAGAGTTCGCAGGCCTGAATAAAGTAAGAGTTGAAAAGGAGGTAGGAAGTAATATGTATTTATTGATATGGTTGGGCTTGTTTATTGTATTTGCAATTTTTGAAGGGGTAACAGCAGGTCTAGTATCCATTTGGTTTTGCCTGGGTGCTCTAGTTGGATTGTTGGTAGCAAGCCTGGGAGGGAGCTGGCAGCTCCAAATCATTGTATTCCTCCTTGTTTCGCTGGTCACGATGCTCCTCGTTCGGCCCCTTGCCAGAAAGTATATGACGGGTAAGACAGAGAGAACCAATGCAGACCGCATCCTTGATGCGGAAGCAGTTGTGACCGAAGAGATTAATAACCTAGAGGGCAAGGGCCAAGTGAAGGTTGCAGGTGTGTACTGGACGGCCCGCTCGGATGGGGAAGCAATCATTCGAGAAGGAACTATGGTTCGTGTTTTGAGAATAGAAGGCGTAAAGGCTATTGTAACAGATCAATAAAAATGTTAAGAATTGAAAGGATTGAAAAAAATGGGTGACTTTAAATTTATTATTTTGATTGCTCTTGTAGCTGTCGTGCTGATTATTTTGGCAAGATGTATTGTCATTGTCCAGCAGTCCAAGGCCTATGTGGTGGAGCGCTTAGGTGCCTATCATAAGACTTGGGCGGTGGGCATCCATGTTCGGATTCCCTTTATTGAGAGAATTTTGAAGGTTGTGTCCCTCAAAGAGCAGGTGGCAGATTTCTTGCCCCAGCCCGTTATCACAAAGGATAACGTAACCATGCAAATTGATACGGTGTTGTACTTCCAGATTACCGACCCCAAGCTGTATGCTTACGGCGTAGAGAATCCTCTGAGTGCCATTGAGAACCTGACTGCTACCACCCTTCGTAATATCATTGGTGATTTGGAGCTGGACGAGTCCCTCACCTCCCGTGACATTATCAATGCGAAAATGCGCAGCATCCTGGACGAGGCCACCGATCCCTGGGGTATTAAGGTGAGCCGTGTGGAGCTGAAGAACATTCTACCTCCCAAGGATATTCAGAATGCCATGGAAAAGCAAATGCGC
>JBHAQX010000113.1:0-4653 GCA_041830595.1 Evtepia sp. | reverse complement strand
GTTTGCCCAGGAAAACCCCCTTGACATTTTCCTGGGATACCGATAGAATATTTACCGACGTAACGAAAAGCCCCGTCCAAATTCCTTTGGGCGGGGCTGCAATCAAAAGGATTTCGAGGTGACAAAAATGAAGGTTCTGTTGACCGGCGCAATGGTATATACGGCGAATGGGTTTGCTCAGAACGATATTTTGGTCGACCATGGCAGAATTGTTTCCATTTCTCCTATGGGTGCTGTAAAATCCGATGATGATATGGTCTTTGATTTTCAAAATTGTTATGTATTTCCCGGTTTCGTAGATGTTCAGGTTCCTCTTCGAGAGCCGGGCTTTTCTTATAAAGAGACCATACAATCGGGCACACAGGCCGCAGCCAGAGGTGGATTCACCACGGTATGTACCATGCCAAACCTAAAACCCGCCCCTGACAGCAAAGAGCATTTGGAGGAGCAGCTTCGCTTAATTCGTGAGCAGGCTCTGGTGCGGGTGCATCCCTACGGCACCATCACTGTGGGGGAGAAAGGGGAGCAGCTCTCGGACATGGAGGGCATGGCTCCCCATGTGGTTGCCTTCTCCGATGACGGCAGAGGGGTACAGGGGGACGGCATCATGAAAGCGGGTATGCAAACCGCAAAACGCCTGGGCAAGATCATCGCCGCCCACTGTGAGGATGAGACCCTGCTTCATGGCGGATATATCCATGACGGCAATTATGCCAAAACCCATGGACACAAGGGCATCTGCTCCCAGAGCGAGTGGGGCCAGTTGGAGCGTGACTTAGCGCTGGTGAAAGAAACAGGCTGTCAATACCACGTCTGCCATGTGTCCTGCAAGGAGAGCGTGGACTTAATTCGAAAGGCCAAACAGGAGGGCTTGGATGTCACCTGCGAAACCGCCCCCCACTACCTGGTTTTAACCGAAGAAGACCTGGAAGAGGACGGGCGCTTTAAGATGAACCCGCCTCTCCGTGGCCCAGAGGACAGAGCTGCCCTGATAGAGGGCATCAAGGACGGAACCATTGACATGATCGCCACGGATCATGCACCTCACTCTGCCGAGGAAAAGGCCAAGGGCCTTCCAGGCAGCATGATGGGTGTGGTGGGGCTGGAGACGGCCTTTCCGGTGCTGTATACCAAGCTGGTCAAGGGGGGCGTGCTCTCTCTAGAGGAGCTGATTGCCCTGTTAAGCTGCAACCCGGGCCGTCGCTTTGGAATCGGCACGGCCTTAGAGGTGGGACAGCCCGCCGATCTGTGTGTATTTGACTTAAATCAGCAGGATCCCATTGATCCCGCTTTGTTTCAGAGCCTGGGCCGTGCCACACCCTTTGCAGGTATGGAGGTGTTCGGCCGCTGTAAGCTCACGATGGTAAATGGAAGAATAGTATGGGAGGAAGCATAATATGCCAAAGAGAACAGATATTCATAAGGTGCTGGTGATTGGATCCGGCCCTATCGTCATCGGCCAGGCCGCAGAGTTTGACTATGCGGGCACACAGGCCTGCATTGCCCTAAAAGAGGAGGGCTACGAGGTCATCTTGGTCAACTCAAACCCCGCTACGGTGATGACGGACACCGACATGGCGGACAAGGTATATATGGAGCCTCTCACCCTGGAATATATTGCAAAAATCCTGCGCTACGAGCGGCCTGATGCCATCATCCCCGGCCTTGGCGGGCAAACAGGCCTGAATATGGCCATTCAGCTCCAGAAGAAGGGTGTGCTGGAGGAGTGCCAGGTGGAGCTTTTGGGCACCTCGGCGGACAGCATCGAGCGGGCGGAGGATCGAGAGCTGTTCAAGCAGTTCTGTGAGTCCATCGGTGAGCCGGTTCTCTCCTCCTTTGTCACCCACACCGTGGAGGAAGGGGTGCAGGCAGCCAAGGAGATTGGCTACCCGGTGGTCCTGCGTCCCGCCTTTACCCTGGGCGGCACCGGCGGCGGCTTTGCCGACGATGAGGCCCAGCTGCGGGAGATGATGTACCACGCCCTGGAACTCTCCCCCGTCCGCCAGGTTCTGGTGGAAAAGAGCGTAAAGGGCTGGAAGGAAATTGAGTTTGAGGTCATGCGGGACGGCACCGACACCGCCATCGCCATCTGCGACATGGAGAACATTGACCCTGTGGGCGTGCATACCGGCGACTCCATGGTGGTGGCCCCCTGCCAAACCCTAAACCAGGCCGACCTGACCATGCTGCGGGAGAGTGCCCTAAAGATCATCCGTGGCCTTCAAATTGCCGGGGGCTGTAATGTCCAGTACGCCCTGTCACCCAACTCCTCGGAGTACTACCTCATTGAGGTAAACCCCCGGGTGTCCCGCTCCTCCGCCTTGGCTTCCAAGGCCAGCGGCTATCCCATCGCCCGGGTCACAGCCAAGATTGCCGTGGGCATGACCCTGGAAGAGATCATGATTACCGACCGTTCCGCCTGCTTCAATCCCAAGCTGGAGTATGTGGTCACGAAAATGTCACGCTTCCCCTTTGATAAGTTTGCCACCGCCTCCAACAAGCTGGGCACCCAGATGAAGGCCACGGGAGAGGTGATGGCCATTGGCATGACCCTGAAAGAGAGCATCATGAAGGCGGTCCGCTCTCTGGAAAATGGAGCCATCCACCTGTACATGAAAAAGTTTGAAGAAATGAGCAAGGCCCAGCTCTCCGACTATGTGAAAGACGGCACGGACGACCGCATCTATGCCCTGGCCCAGCTCTTCCGCCTGGGGGCTACAGTGGAGGAAGTCTATGAGGTCACAAAGATTGAGTCCGCCTTCCTGCATGTAGTCAAGGAAATCACCCAGGAGGAGGAGACCCTGAAAAAAGCTGTTGGGGATGCCAAGGCCCTTAGGGCTGCAAAATCCTCGGGCTTCTCCGATGCCGCCATTGCAAAGCTGTGGAACATGCCGGAACTTGACGTGTACAACTTGCGTAGGCAGGAGGGCATCTTCCCCCAGTATGTGATGATTGACACCTGCGCCGCCGGGCCGGATAGCTACGTGCCCTACTTCTACTCCTCCTATCACGGCAAAGGAAAGGTGAAGCCCAGCCAGCGGGAGAAGATCATCGTGCTGGGTTCCGGCCCCATCCGCATCGGCCAGGGTGTGGAGTTTGACTACTCCACTGTCCATGCCGTGCAGACCATCAAGGAATATGGCTACGAGGCCATTATCATCAACAACAATCCGGAAACCGTTTCCACCGACCCCAATACGGGGGATAAGCTCTACTTTGAGCCCCTCACCGTGGAAGATGTGATGGATGTGATCAACTTTGAACAGCCCATGGGAGTGGTCGCTACCCTGGGCGGGCAGACGGCCATCAACCTGGCCGCTCCCCTGGAGGAGCGGGGAGTGAAGCTCATCGGCACCGGGGTAGAGGCCATCAACCGGGCAGAAAACCGGGACAGCTTTGAAAAAATCATGGAAGAGCTGCAAATTCCCCAGCCCAAGGGCCATGCCGTCACCAACATCGAGGATGGCGTCAAGACCGCTGCGGAAATCGGCTATCCCGTCCTGGTACGGCCCAGCTACGTCTTAGGCGGCCGCGCCATGCAGATTGTCAACAATGAGGAGTCCCTGCGCAACTATCTCCAGAGCGCCGTGGATATTGACATTGACCAGCCTGTGCTGGTGGACAAGTACGTCTCCGGCAAGGAATTGGAAGTGGACGCCGTCTGCGACGGGCGGGACGTGTTCATCCCCGGCATTATGGAGCACGTGGAGCGCACGGGCATTCACTCGGGTGACAGCATCAGCGTGTACCCCACCTTCAGTGTCTCCGACAAGGCCAAGGGCAAGATCATTGAATACACCAAGCGCCTGGGCCTTGGCCTTGGCATGGTGGGCCTGTTTAACATCCAGTTTATTGTGGACCCCAAGGAGGACGTCTATGTCATTGAGGTGAACCCCCGTTCCAGCCGAACGGTACCCTTCCTCTCCAAGGCCACAGGCTACCCCTTGGCGGACATTGCCACCTATGCGATTTTGGGCAAGAGCCTTAAGGAGCAGGGCATCTTCGACCTCTACCCCCCGGAGAAAAAGCGTTGGTATGTAAAAGCCCCCGCCTTCTCCTTCTCCAAACTCCACGGCATGGATACCTATCTGTCCCCTGAGATGAAGTCCACTGGTGAAGCCATCGGCTACGACAACCAGCTCAACCGTGCCCTCTACAAGGCTCTACAGGCCTCCGGGATGAAGCTTCTCAACTACGGAACCGTATTGGCCACCATTGCCAACAAGGACAAGGAAGAGGCCCTGCCCCTCATCCGCCGCTTTTATAACCTAGGCTTTAGCATTGAGGCCACCAGCGGCACCGCCGCCTTCCTGAAGGGCTACGGGATTCGCACCCGTGTACGCCGTAAGATCAGCGACGGCAGCAACGAGATTTTGGATAGCCTGAGCCGTGGCCACGTGTCCTACGTCATCAACACCAGAGACCTAAACTCCGTAAGCCAGGAGCACGACGGCTATGAAATTCGCAGCTGTGCGGTGGCAAACGGGGTGAGTATGTTCACCTCTCTAGACACGGTGCGGGTGCTCCTGGATATCTTAGAAGAAACCACCCTGTGTATCTCCACCATCGACGCTTAGATTGGAGGGACCTATGAAAAAAGGACTGTTTACCATAGGGGAAAACCGTCCCCTCACCGATGACGTGTACCAGATG
>JBHAQX010000112.1:0-7079 GCA_041830595.1 Evtepia sp. | reverse complement strand
GTCCCAAAAACAAAATGAAAAGAGGAACTTTAAAATGAAAAAGCTTTTAACCCTTCTCCTTGCACTGGCTGTTCTCTTCGCATTCACCGCTTGCTCCAAGCCCGCTGAAGAGGCTCCTGAAGAGCCCGACACCGGCGTAGTCGATACTGAGAACACCGACACCGAGAACACCGACACCGAGAACACCGACACTGAGAACACCGACACTGAGAACAATGAGGCTGCTTCCCTGTCTGACACTCTTGTCATGGAAAATGCAACTGACCTGACTGAAGTTGAGGGCGCTATCACTTTCACCACCACTGCTACCATGGATGAAGTGAAGGCTTTCTACACTGACGCTGTTGCTACTCTGGGTGCCGAGGGCACTGGTGCCGATACTGACGTTGCTGGCGTTACCACTTGGGCTTGGTCCGGCACATATGATGGCGGCACTCTGGTGATTGGTGCTACTGCTAACCCCATGGGCGAAGGCCTGATGGTCAGCATCGCTTACATGTAAGCAATCGTCTCTAAAAAAAGATTCTCAAAAAAAGACTATCTCTTCGAGATAGTCTTTTTTTATTGCAAATTTAATTGTACTTACTGATAAGACTCCTGATAGATAGCCAGGCAGTCCTCATCCGATAGCTCAACCACATCCATCTTAAAGGAGCCCTTCATGGTTTCCTTGGCATCCTTTACAAAGGCGGGCAATTCCTCCCGGGTAATGCCATAATCGGACATTTTAAGCTGATCCACACCGCAAGCCTTTTGCAGAGCAACCAGCGCATTAACAAAATCCATGGGCTCCTTCGCATCTGTCATGCCCATGGCCCGGGCCATGTCGACAAAGCGGTCCGCCAACTGGGGGGCATTCTTGATAAAGTGGCTGTAATATGCCTTACTGATCATAATCAGACCTGCACCATGGGGCAATTCGGGGTGATGGGCACTCATGGGGTGCTCCAGGGCATGTTCTGACGTGGTCGTTCCCACCACCATAACCACACCGGACAGGGTACTGCCAAAGGCAACCTGCTCCCGGGCTTCTTCGTTGTTGCCATCGGCATAGGCTGCCGCCAAGTTGCGGCCCACCGCTTCAATGGCCCGCAGGGCAAACATATCGCTCATTAGGTTCGCTCTGCTGGCAATATAGCCCTCTGTGCTGTGAAACAGTGCGTCAAAGCCCTGAAATGCAGTAAACTTAGGGGGCACGCTGCGCATCATATCTGGATCTACCACAGCGAGAACAGGGAACGTGCCATCGTTGCCAAAGCCAATCTTTTCATTGCTCTCTTCGTTGGAAATGACCGCCCACTGGTCGGCCTCTGTGCCGGTACCGGCCGTGGTGGGGATGGCCACGATGGGCAGAGGAGATACCTTCAGCTTCTGACGGCCACCGGTGCCACCGTAGACGTAGTCCCAATAGGTGCCTTCATTGGTGGCCATGGCAGCAATGGCTTTCGCTGCATCAATGCTGCTGCCACCACCAAGACCCACAACAAAATCGCAACCATTGTCTCTTGCGGCCTTGGCCCCATCCATCACGTTTTTGATGATAGGATTTGCCATGACCTGGTCAAACACTACACTGGATACCCCCGCCTCTTGAAGCGCCTGCTCCACTCGGTCGAGATAGCCGTTGCTGCGGGTAGACTTACCATTTGAAATAACAATCAAGGCCTTCTTCCCGGGAATCTTTTGTTTTGCCAGCTTATCAAGGGCTCCTTTCCCAAACAAAATTCTGGTGGGGAGGTAGTAATTAAAGTTCATATGTATGTGCTCCTTTCTCATTGGCGGCAATGGGGATCAGGCTACCGCATTCCTCTGTCCTCTACTCTACCATGGATATATAGCTAGCTTCAAGCCCTAGGCGAAATATTTCCCTCCCCCGCTCCCCTTGCAGCCCTTGACAAATCTTTGCACTTTGGGTATGATATTTGAGCACAATTCTATAAGCGTCCGTGGCTCAATGGATAGAGCATCAGATTCCGGTTCTGAGGGTTGGGGGTTCGAGTCCCTTCGGGCGTGCCAATAAGAACGCCACCCTACACCATGTAGGGTGGCGTTTCTTTATTCTCATTTCGCTATTCCAACTGTCTGCTCGCCAAGCTTTATGCCTTTGTAGCCCTTAACAGCAGTAAGAACAGATCATCCAGCTTATAGACCCATGCCCTAAGAACTGTGCCCTTCTTTATGTTTTTCGATTGGTTGTCCATTACACTTTTGCTTGGGTGTAACGCCAATTCACGTGTACTTGCTAAATTGGATCATTCTCCTTAAGCGCTTCAAACACAGCGATCTGCGCATCAATTGGCGTTATTTCTTTGTCCGCAAAGTTTGCTGTGTGATACCAAAAAGTAATCACGGATTTTTCACCATGCTTATTGTCCTTGTCACCCGCTCTTATCCCACATCTAATTTATAAATAAATGTTTTATTCAATTGAAAATAGAACTTTAAAACGATATAATGATGTGAGCTCTATATAATATTGGATTCATACTATGTGCAAACAATCTTTTTTTATGATGCAGTTCTTTATATTTCTGCCAAGAATGGCATAGAGGCTTTGTGCCCGCTGAACTGCCAGACACTGATCTCGCTCATTTTGGTCTCGCCAAACATAAGGAAACTTCCTGCGGCTTTGGGGCTCCTTGCAACCCTCAAATTGCTTGCTCTGAGAGCTACACATCCGCAAAACTGTGGTTGAACCCGTTTATGAACCATCGTGTCGTTGGAACCCATGCCAATCCACAGCATGGTTTCCCTTACTGCATTATAAGTCCTTGGAGAGGGACGTGAATCACTACTACTATGAATACAAGGATGGAATAACATGTCTGTATTACCAAATTGCCCGAACTGTAGCGGAACTTACACCTATGAGGATGGCAATATGCTCGTTTGCCCTGAATGCTCCCATGAGTGGAACGTCTTTACCGAGGAAGCGAAGGCTCTTGAACATGCAGTGAGAGATGCTGTTGGCAATATACTCCTTGATGGGGATAACGCAATTATGGTCAAAGACGCAAAAATTAGTGGCGGCTCCGGCGTATTGAAACAAGGAACCGCTGTTAAAAATATAAAGCTGGAAACAAACGGTGCACATAATATTGTAGCCAAAGTCGATGGCTTTGGTGTTATGGAATTAAAGTCCGAGTTAATTAAAAAAGCCTAATCGTATGATTGATTTTGCACGATACCTAGGGGCATCCTATTGTCTGTGATCGAGATGGGGTTCCATATTATATTTCTCTTTGCCTACTAAAAACACAGATCAAAAAACGTCTGGGATCATCTCTTTTACAGTAAGAGACGACCCCAGACGCTTTTCGTCTATCTCAAGGTTCGCTTTTTTCGCTTATTTTGTATTTACAATTTTATAGTAAACTCTGGCCGTAAGCTTATAGACAATCACATAGAAAACGGCAAAAACAGCAATACTAAAGCAGGTTGAGGCAATGAAGAGGGTACTATTTCTGAGATTGAGCAACGAAAGCAGCAGTGAAATAACCGGAAAGGCAACCATGATATGAATGCAGGCCACAATAAGGGGTAAAAAGAACATGGTCAAAATTTGCGAATTAATCGCACGCTTCGCTTCTGTGCTGCTGAGACCCACTTTTTTCATGATCTTAAATCGGTTTTGATCATCGTACCCTTCGGAAATCTGTTTATAGTAGATGATGAGCACGGTTGCAAGGATAAAGACGATACCAAGAAAAATACCGAGAAAGAATAGTCCACCGTAAACAACTAAGAATTCTTCCTGTGCGGAAGCCTTTGTCAAAACCGAAAAAGAATGCTGGAGCTTCTCATTTGAATTCAACGAATTGATCAAGTCATCTTGTACCGCAAGAATACGTTCTTTGTCCGTTGTGGAAAGATCAAATCCAATCTGATATGCATACTTGTCGTTTGAAAAACAGCGCTTAATCTGGTCCATCACGACAAAATCTTTCACAACAATATAGTATTCCGGCATTTTATCAGAGTTGTAGCTGCCCGTTACCTGATACAAATCAAAGACTTCTTCTTCCCGATTGGCAATCGAAAAGTCCATGTTTCCAATGGATAGGGTTTCTTCTTCGTAAGCCGTTCCATTGGAAAATAGGAGCAGCTCTCCTTCATCAAGCGTCCGTTCATTTCCTGAGAGGCGGGCATAATCATCCAAGCTGATCACATTTAGAACCACTATATCTTTGAAGCTAAAGTCAATGCTCTGCGTAAACACGCTTCCATTGCGAATGGTCGTGATCGAAAACTTGTTATAATAAACTAAGTGTTCAGGCTTTGCCTGGTAGTCGCTGGCGCTTTGGTTTATTGCACGAATCACATCCTCCTCAATCGCAATACTTTGGGGGTTGTCGGTATAAAGTTCCACTTTAAATTGAAGGGGATGGGCTGCATTGATCGCATCGTCCATGCCCACATAAAGGGCGGCTGTCGATGAAATCATCACGAGAACCATGGTAGACAGAACGCAAATTGTGGCAAGACCCGCAGCATTTTGCTTCATTCGATACATCAGCCCTGAGATCGATATAAAATGATTTGCTCTATAGTAGTAGTTCTTATTTTTCCTGAGCAGTTTTAATATCGCTGTGCTACCCGTTACGAACAGTAAGTAGGTGCCAAGAATAACTAAAATAACGGCCAGAAAGAAAAAACTGATTACAAGCATGGGATCTTTTGCAAAAAGAGAAAATCCATACCCACCACCCAGACAGAGCAGCCCTAACACCGTCCAAGCCCATTGGATTCTAGGTTCCTTTTCTCCCACTTGCCCGCCCCGAATCAATTCAATGGGCCGACTGATCTTAATCTGCCAAAGAGAGGTGACGAGCAAGAGCAGAAATATAATTGCAAACAGTGCGATGGTGTTGAGTATCGATTGTGTTGAAATGAAAAAGCCAAATTTCAAGGGGAAATCAAGCAGTTTCAGAAGAAACAGGTACACCAGCTTATTGAGCAAAATACCGACACCAAGTCCTAACAGCATGCTCAAAAGAAAGGTGTAGAGGTTCTCGATCAAAATGATACGGCAGAGATGTTTCTTTTCCATTCCCAATAGATTTAGAAGTCCAAATTCCTTTTTGCGGCGCTTCATTAAAAAACTGTTTGTATAGAATAAGAACAGTGCCGCGAAGATTGCAATCACATAAACGCCCAGGCCTAGTATCATCTGTAGTGTCCCATCCCCCGCACCAGCATTCAGAGAGAGAGAGTCCATAATATAAAACATAGCCGTTACACAAATGCAGGTTAAAATATACGGGAAATAGGTCTGCACATTCTTACGAATATTCGATGCTGCCAGCCGAAAGTAGAAGGCATTACCCATAATGATCACCACTTGCAGACGTCATGACCAAGGTATCCGAAATGAGCTTTTGCATCGCATGGTCATCCATATCTCCACGGTAAATCTGATGAAAGATTTCACCGTCTTTTAAGAACAACACTCTACTTGCGTTGCTTGCAGCCTTGATGCTGTGGGTTACCATAAAAATACTTTGCCCACTCTGATTGATCTCTTTAAACAGGCGGAGGAGCTCTTCTGCACTACGAGAATCCAGGGCGCCGGTAGGCTCATCGGCAAGCACAAGTTTGGGGTCTGTAATTAAGGCCCGTGCCACAGCGGTACGTTGTTTTTGTCCGCCGGATATCTCGTATGGGAATTTTTGCAGCAGGTCCGAAATCCCAAGTCGAGCCGCGAGGGGAGAAAGCAGCGGTTCCATCTCCTCATAGGATTTCCCTTGTAGCACCAAGGGGAGCAGAATGTTATCCTTAATCGAAAAGGTATCGAGCAGATTGAATTCTTGAAACACAAACCCCAGATTATCACGCCGGAAGGCCGAGACTTCTTTTTCAGAAATATCCGTAATGCTGCGTCCTGAAAGAACAATATCTCCGCTGGTGGGCTTGTCCAATGTGGCAATGATATTCAAAAGCGTTGTTTTTCCGGAGCCGGATTCCCCCATAATGGCAATGTATTCGCCTTCCTCTGCGGAAAAAGAGATGTTGGAAAGGGCCTGCACCTTGTTTCCGCCAAAGCGGGTGGTATAGGTCTTCGTTATATTATTCACATCTAAGTAGTTCATCGTATGCCTCCTTGATTATCGTTACTATAATCATAAAGGATAACAGATACCCTTGCCATCGATCTAGCTTACAATTCAAACGGGTAACCTTACACTTTTGTAAGATTACCCGCTTTTTATGGCTTAGGAAAGGTAATCCTTACCTTCGTTCCACCTGCGTTGGACTCAATTTGGATTTTGTGAGAGATGTTTGATAAGCTGCGTTTGCATAGGTAAAGACCAAGGCCGGTTGACTTCGAGTCAATTCTACCATTATACCCGGTAAACCCCTTGTCAAACACACGGGGAAGATCGCTTGGGGGAATCCCGATGCCCGTGTCCTCAATCACAAGGGCCTGCCCGTCCCAATAAACAGAGATACAACCTTTCGTCGTATACTTGATCGCATTTGACAGCAATTGGTCGAGGGAAAACCCCAACCATTTTTCATCTGTCAATACCATTTGCTCTGTCTTCGCAAACTGGACAGAAAGGTCTTTCTGAATAAACAATCGAGAATATTTCCGTATGGATTTCCGCACGATGGCATCTAACTCGTACTCTTTCAAGAGGTAGTCCGTGCTCTTACTCTCCATTCGCATATAAGAAAGCGCCATCTCCACATACTGCTCAATTTTAAATAGTTCCGCACGAAGAGCAAGGTCTCCGCTCTCTTGTGCCTGGAGCAGGGAATGCATTGCAGAAATTGGGGTTTTTATCTGGTGTGCCCAGAGCACGAAATAGTCCATCATATCCGAAAAGCGTTGATCTGCATCCATTTGAAGAGCTTTCTTTCCTTCCAATAGCTGCGACAATAGTTGATGATAGCATTCGGTATGCAGTCCATTGGCCTCAGGCAGCTCATCCAGACTTAATAGAATATGGTGGGATGCTTCTTGTAAGAGCAGATAGCTCCGGCGATACGCGATAAAATCAAAACCCGCACCAAGAAGGCCGATGACTCCGCTCAGCAGCGTCCCATAAAGAATCATTTCGGTGGGATAATCATAG
>JBHAQX010000111.1:0-10101 GCA_041830595.1 Evtepia sp. | reverse complement strand
ATTTCATTGACATAAGCTGGAACAACGGAGGAGGCGCCATGTAGTACAATGGGGAAATTGGGAAGACGATGTCCAATTTCTTCCAAAATATCAAAGCGCAGCTGAGGTTTTTGGCCGGGCTTAAACTTAAAGGCCCCGTGGCTGGTGCCAATGGCAATGGCCAAACTGTCTACGCCTGTGGCACGCACAAATTCCTCTACCTGATCTGGATCGGTGTAGGAAGACTCTTCGGCACTGACGTTCACATCATCCTCAACACCGGCCAGGCGCCCAAGCTCCCCCTCTACCACAACCCCGTGGGCATGGGCGTACTCCACAACCTTGCGGGTTAAGGCAATGTTATCTTCAAAGGAATGCTTGGAGCCATCAATCATGACAGAGGTAAAGCCCCCGTCAATGCAGGACTTGCATATTTCAAAATCCTCACCATGGTCTAGGTGGAGACAGATCGGGAGATTTGTATCCGCAATGGCGGCCTCCACAAGCTTCATGAGATAAACATGCTTTGCGTATTTTCTGGCGCCAGCAGAGACCTGAAGAATGAGAGGAGAATTGACCTCCATTGCAGCCTCTGTGATTCCTTGAATGATCTCCATATTATTCACATTGAATGCGCCGATGGCATAGCCGCCCTCATAGGCCTTGCGAAACAGTTCCGTTGAAGTAATCAGTGGCATAGCACCCATCCTTTCCTATTTCAAACTCTGTTCCAAGACAGAGATTTCTAAGACGCAATCCGTGAAGGAGACTCGCTGCATCTATAGATCAACATTTTATCAGTTCTAATTGATAATTGCAAGGGGGCATGGTATGATGAGGAATGATGAAATTTTAAGTATTGGGGAGGAATTAAGCATGGAACAATTGAAAGGTGCCTGTATCATTGGTCAGTCTGGAGGGCCAACTGCCGTAATCAATGCCAGTGCCCAAGGCGTGATTGAAACGGCCCTGGCTAACCCCTTGATTACCCAGGTGCTGGGTGCTGCCCATGGCATTAAGGGCGTTCTTGCCGATCAACTCTACGACATGGGCAAGGAAGATGCGGCTGAACTTGCATTGCTGCAATATACCCCGTCTTCTGCCTTGGGCTCTTGCCGGTATAAGTTGGCAGATCCGGATGTAGATGATACCGATTATCGTCGCATTCTAGAAATTTTCAAAAAATACGATGTGCGTTATTTTTTCTATAATGGCGGAAATGACTCCATGGATACCTGCAATAAAATTAGTAAGTACATGCAGCGTGTCGGGTATCCCTGCAACATCATTGGTGTGCCGAAAACCATTGACAATGACCTGTTTGGTACCGATCACTGTCCTGGTTTTGCCAGCGCAGCAAAGTATATCGCCACCTCCTGCATGGAGCTTTACCAGGATGCCCGGGTGTATGATACGGGAACGGTTGTTGTGGTTGAAATTATGGGTCGTCATGCTGGCTGGCTAGCCGGTTCTGCCGCAGTAGCAACTTGGGCAGGTTCTGGCCCCGACCTGGTCTATCTGCCAGAAACACCCTTTGAGATGGATGTGTTTCTGAAAGATGTTGAGCGTATTTTTAAGGAAAAAGGAAACTGTATGGTTGCCGTCTCGGAAGGGATTCACTATGCAGACGGCACCTTTGTCTCCGAAGCGGAAACCTCTGCCACAGATGGATTCGGTCATGCACAGTTAGGTGGTCTTGCCGCTATGCTTGCTGACACCGTAAAGAATAAGCTCAATGTAAAAGTTCGGGGCATCGAACTATCTCTTCTCCAGCGCTGTGCCTCTCATCTAGCCTCGGGAATTGACATGGCCGAGGCCTATTTGGCTGGAAAAACGGCGGTAGAGGCCGCTGTGTCTGGTCAGAGCGATAAGATGGTGGCCTTTAATTGCACCAGAGGTCCAGAGGGGTATCAGTGCCAAACTACCCTATTGGATTTGACACAGGTGGCAAATGTTGAGAAGAAAGTGCCCAGAGAGTGGATCAATGAAGCCGGCAATGGTGTAACACAGCCCTTTATTGACTATGTGCTTCCTCTCATTGGGGGCAAGGTTGAAACACCCACCGAACACGCCCTTCCCCGCTTTGCAAAGCTACAAAAAATATTGGCAAAGTAAGTAAAAAATCGAGAGTGTGGTGTACTTATGTCTCTTGAAGTTTCTTCACCTAGATTGGTTGGAGTCAATCTGGGTAAACAGTACAAAGATATTGTAGCTCTAGACCAGGTCAGCTTTCAGCTGTCTCCTGGAGAGTGCCTTGGTCTGGCGGGGCATAATGGCTCTGGTAAATCCACACTTTTATCTATTGTTTCTCAGACATTAGTCCCCGATCATGGCGATTTGCAATATGGCGGTCAATCTGTCCTGGGTGACACCAAATTTCTTCGGCAGCATATTGGCTACATTCCTCAGGACGTGTCCCTGTTGGAGGACCTTACGGTAAACGAAACGCTGTCCGTTTGGCGTACATTGTGTGGAGCCCAATTGGATGGACTGCAGTTTGCCATAGAGCAAATGCGCCTGGGTGATTTTTTAGATAAGAGAGTAGCTACCCTTTCTGGCGGTATGAAAAAGCGGGTTAGCATTGCCCTGGCCTTAATGACCAAGCCCAATATTTTGCTGATGGACGAAGTGGATACCGCCTTGGACCCTCAGCACAAGAAAATTTTAAATGAACTCATTCAACGCTTTTTAAAGGCAGGTGGCGCTATCCTCTATTGCAGCCACCAGAAAGAGGATTTGCTGGCAAATTGTCACCGACTTCTCATTCTAAAAGAGGGCAGGGTTGTCTTTTATGATACCATTTCAAAGATGCCAGAGGAAATAGCATTGTGGGATAGCCTGCTTTATCTAGACAACCCGGAGGAAGGATAAAAAGCAGACAGGGAGGATTTTTTATGAAAGAATGTAGTAAATGCGGCGAAATGATGGATGACAATCTGGACACATGTCCCCACTGCAATACTAAACAAGGTGAAGCTCTGGCAGAAAAACCAGATGTGCTAGAAACCAAGGATGAGATTGGCTTGGTAGGTAGACCCGCTGGAGATATTTCAACCACAGAGGATGGTCCTAACTTTATCAAGAAACCTTTTCCTGTGAAAATTGTCATCGCGATGGGCCTTGCTGTACTGCTGATTATTGTCGTCGCCGTAGCCCTCTGCTCTCGCAGCGGAGAGCGTAGACAGAGCCAGTCTGCCTTTTTTCAATCCATTGAAGCAACCCAAGAGGCGATAGAAGATGAGCTTGAGCAGGCTAAGGTAGAAACTGGCCTTGCTGCTTTTCTCAAGAATATTGATAAGAAAGGGCTCAGTAGTGATGTAACTTTCTCGATTTCTGCAGGAAGTCTTGGACTGGAAGGGTTGTCTGCTAGACTGATGAGTCAGCAAAATGCCGTAGGCAATCAGGTCTATGTAGAGGGTTCGGTGGGCCTGTTCGGAATGACCTACCAAGTGCTAGAATATAGTATGAATAAAAACCTTCTGGTGTTTGCTTCTCCCCTTCTCTTTACTGGCGCCTACAGTCTGGATTTGGATCGACTGGAGCAAGATCTGCCTGATTCTGCCCTTGGTACGATGATGGGAATCGACAAAGAGAGTGCAAAGGCCATTGCTGAGTACTGCCGGACCTCTCTATCGCTGAGTCAGAATCATTATGCCTTAGATAAGAAAACAGAGAAGGAACTAGAACGGGCTTGGGCGGATTTTGAGTCCTCCCTTACCTTCTCCAGTACTGGGAACGAAACGGTACCAATCAATGGCATGGAACAGGACTGTGAGAAAATCAACGTTGAGGTACCAAATGAGGCCATGCTAACCTATCTCAATACCTGCATCGATGCCATGGCAAAGGATCAAACCATCATTTCTCTTTTGAACCTAAATGCTATCAGTAGCACTCAAAATCAAGATTTTGAGACGATGGTAGCGGAGATGAAGTCTTCTTTGGAAGATGCTTTTGCAGAAATTCAAAGTATTACCATGACCGGCTATGTGAAGGATGGGCTTATGCTACGTCTTGACACCAGTCTAACAAGTCAAAAGAATGATGCCTTTTCGCTCACCTTTGAGTTTGGCGGCGAAAAGAATCTCACCGATGCCCTTACCATTACAGCAAAGGAAGGCGACAATCACGTAATCCTTGCCTGGAAGGGCAATGTAATCCCCATTGATGGCGTTGTTCAGGGTCAACTACTTGTTTCTGCTAGTGAGGATACCGCTTCTGCTGGGCTGGATCTGTACTGGGCCCCCCTACAGGAGACAAATAATTTCAGTTTGAGCTGCAACGTTGTTGAGGAAACGGTGTTTTCGATGAAAGGCAACCTGGCTGTGAGTGATACCCAGTTTGTCATGAACCCCATGACCTTTACCGTGAGTGACAGCATTGGAGGCGGTCTTGTAACCGTTGACCTAGAGGCCTTCCCTACGGAAAAAATTGGGAGTATTTCAGTTAAGCCCACGAATCTTCTCACTATGGATGAGGAAGCGCTCCAGAATCTAATCACGGAAATTCAAAGCTCCATCTACGGTCTTGTCTTCTCCTTTTAATGAAAGATACCGGGTTGTGTTACCATGAGACCTACTCTTAACAAGCTATACTTACCCTATTTAATTCTTCGGCGGCGGATCTTACTACTTTTTGCCCTAGTCTTTCTTGGGGCGCTGTTCAGTGGTGGATTCGCCGCTGCTGGCCTTGAAAAAATGAAAGAGGGTACCTATCCCCCAGTTCAACTTGGTCTTGTGTCAAGGGTGGAAAATAAAACCGTTGGGATTATTCTAGATCAGCTTGTCCGTAGTCCGGATTTGTTTTCCCATGTTACACTTGTGCGTTTGGATTCCACAGATGAGGCCTTTCATCAAGTACAGTCGGGCGAACTTTCTGGGGCAATTGTACTACCCTCGGACTTTCATGAATGGATCAATGGCAGAGGGGATGCGGCACCTACCTTGATTGTCAAAAATCCCTCCAGTATGGAATATGCCGTACTGAAAACCATTGGAGATGGGCTGCTCGTCATGCTGGCAGATGCCCAAAGAGGGGTTTCATTGGCCATACAAGCTTTCGAGATTGTAAGACCTGTTGGTATTTCTTATGATACGGTTTGGATGGGAGCGAATATGGCTTTTTTGAATATCGCATTCAACTATGGGGATCGGTTTGAAGAGAAGGTTGTTTCTGGGCCCTCCTCCCTTTCCTATAGCGTCCATGTTATGCTTTGTCTCTGCTTTTCGTTCTGCCTGCTCCTTACGCCTGTTTTACAAGATAAGCTTTCCTTATCTGCCCAGGCAAGCTGGCTTCGTCGTTTGGGCAGTATCGGTGTTTCTCCCTGGCGTTATGGTTTGGGGCAAATTGTGGTCAGTATGGTTGGATATTTTTTCATCCTGCTCTTTGTGACAGGGTTTCTGGTCAGTGTGCTCTTTTTCCAGGGAGAAGCACTTGTCCTCTCCCCTCTTTTGCTATTGAGTTTATGTCTGAGTTCTTTGTTTCTCGCTGCCTTTACGTTTTTCTTTGGCAATCTTGGTGGGCCGGTTTTGGGTGGAATTCTAAGCTGCGGCATTTCCATTTCTTCTTTGATTCTTGCCGGCGGACTGATCCCTAAGGTGTTATTGCCCTTGGGGATGCAAAAACTCTCTTTTTGTAGTCCCATTCTCTGGCTGCGGGATCTGTTTGCAGCTTCTTTCCTTAAAACAGCTCCTGAACCGCTTATACCTCTTGTTGCGCTTCTGGCTTTGACCGGCTGTTTGCTTTTAGGCTGCTATTGCCTTTGTCGGCGGTTTGGACGGTGGCAAGGATGAAAACATTTCTGTTCCTTAGTGGGCTGCATATTCGGCGCATATTTCGCAAACCCTCTTTTGTCGCTGCCCTGTTGCTGCCCGTTCTCCTTCTTGTCGCTTTGGGACTGTTCAGGCCAAAAGCCGATGAAAGTACCCTGCTTGTGGGAATTTATCCCCAGACACCATCTGCTAAAACAGAGTTATTCATGGAGGCACTGTCCGAGATACAGAATCCACCGGTTTCTTTTGTAAGAGCGGAGAGTCTCAGTCAGCTGGAAGATCTGGTTGCCGCTGCTCGCTGGGAGTGTGGCTACATCCTGCCAGCCGATTTCGATGCAAGGCTTGCATCCGGTGAGTTTGAGCAAATCATCACCAGAGTTACATCGCCAGCTACTACCATGGAAATGCTTTCAAATACCTCTGTTTCAGCAGCCCTATTGTCACTTGCAACCCAACAAGTTGCCGAGGGATATCTGGATGAAGCCGGCATTGTATCGGAAGAGGAATTTCTCTCCTTATTAGAGTCTGGACGCATTGATGCTCCACCCTTTTTTGCAAGCTTTGAAGTTCTCTTTACCCACAGCTCAGTCCAACCGAGTGATAACACGGTTTCGATGACAGGACCTCTTTGTCTGCTGATTTCCTTTGCTGTCTTTTTATTTTTTATCCTGAGTTCGATTTCTATGACAGATGATTTGCGCAATGGATTTTTTGAACGAGCAGGTGCTATCTGTGGCCCTAACAAGGTACTCCTTAGTTTCCCTTTTTCGATGTTCCTTCTTGGGGCACTTCAGGCGTTGGTCCTTGTATTCGGGGCGCAAGTGATTGAGGCAGGCTTTTTGCAAAGTCCACAGTTTTCGATCATGGCGATTGTCTTCTATTTGCTTCTGTTATCCGCCTTGTCCTTTTTCATTGCTGTGGTTCTAAAGCGCAAAGAAATACTAATTGCACTTATTCCCTTTGTGCTGCTCGCTGGTTTGCTACTCAGTCCTATTTTTGTTGATATCCCCCATTACATTCCAGTTCTCTATCCGATCAGTCTAGCCTTACCTCCCTCTCTTTTTATACGAGCCTTTGGGGGAGACGGTATCGCTTTCCTTGTTTTGGGACTTTGCAGTATAACATTTTTTGCCCTCGCCTATCTCCTTATACGAAAGAAAAAGCAACACTTCTAACTAGAAGTGTTGCTTTTTTATGGGAATAGGCAGAGAAACACATCCAGGTCCTTCTCTGTTTTTATAAACTGCTCAATACTATTTTTGGCAATTTCCAGAGCCTGCTCTTTGGGATAGCCATAAATACCAGCTGAAATTAGGGGAAAAGCGATGGAATGAAGGTCATGCTTAACAGCAAGTGCCAAGGAGTTTTCATAACAGGCAGAGAGCAGCGCAGCTTCTCCCTGTCCTCCTCCCTGCCAGACAGGACCAACGGTATGGATGACATAATAGGCCTTCAGTGCAAAGCCACTGGTAATAACCGCTTCCCCTGTTTCACAGTGACCAATGAGGTTACACACTGCTTGCAGCTCCTGGATGCCAGCGGCACGGAAAATTGCCCCGCAAACACCACCGCCCATCTGTAAGGCCCTATTTGCAGCATTGACAATGCAATCACAGTCCAGGGTGGTAATGTCTTTTTTGATGATTGAAAACGGCAAGTCCAAGCGCCCCTTTCCTTAGGCATCCAGAAGTTCCTTCTGGCGCTTTTTTGTCAACGAGGAAAAAATTAACCCATGGGATTTCGTCACCATATCCCGCAGCAGATCATCCGGGACAGCTCCGTCTATATAAATCGAGTTCCAGTGCTCCTTGTTCATATAGTAACCAGGTATGATATCGCTATACTCTTGGCGCATCATATATCCAAATTCAGGCGCAAGCTTTAAGGTGATAATCAGTTTTTTCTCTTTGTTCTCCCCGACCATCAAGAACATTTTGTTGTCTATGAGATAGCGAGTGGCCTCCCAGTCCGTTTGATAGTCTTTGCGGGCTCCAGTCAAGGAGAGGCAGTAGTCGTTTAGCCAACTATACTTTGTCATAACTGATATCTCCTTCGTTTAAAGGGCTCGATGATGTTCTTGCCGCAGACGACCTTCTCCCGAAAGTGCAGTATCAATCATTTCCAAAAAGCGCTCTTTATCCTTGGGCAAGGTACCGCTTAGAGGCAGGTAGTTGGACGCATGATTGCTGGTAAAGTGAAGAGGGTCAACGGTTAGCCCTTCCACAAGGCCTCGGGTCTCCAATAGGGATTCCTGGGCGTTAATCAACGTAAAACGCCCTTCCTTCACATCCTTGTAGAGCTGGGTTTTAGGCTCTGGAATCAGGGTCAGGGCAGAGAAGTGATTGGGCTGCATTTGGTTGGTTAGTTTCACCGTCTCCTCAATGTGGCGCTTAGAGGGCTCCCCTGGACCGGCCAGACCAAGAATCACCATGACCCAAAGGTCTATGCCTACCTCACGAAGGCGCAGACCTGCCTCCAGCATCTGTTGAGCCGTGCAGCCCTTATTAATCCTTTGTAATAGCTCATCCCAGCCTGTTTCCATGCCCAGATAAGCCCTGGTTAGGCCTGCCGCCCGCAGCTCCTGTAGCTGCTCTGGTGACTTTGTCATGGTGCTTCTAGGCCCGGCATAGACCGTTACCTGGCGCAAGGAGGGAAAGGCATCATACAGAGCCTTTAGGATCTCCAAAAGCTGGTTTTGACGCATGACAATGGCGTCTCCATCGCAGATGAAGACCTTATCCACATCGCCGTAGTAGCTCTTTGCCATAGCAATGTCCTCTAAAATATCCTCCATGGGGCGAATGTGAAACTTCTTATCCTTATACATGCCGCAAAAGGTGCAGTTGTTCCAGGAGCAACCTACTGTCGTCTGCAGCAGGTAACTGCGCCACTCTCCAGGTGGGCGAAAAATATTTCCTTCATAGCGCACGATAACGCCTCCTAACTATGGTTTTCTCTCTGAGTCGAAATGATCTTTTTGATGCTCTTTTCCGCCTTTCGGCGAGGCAGCATCACCTCATGGCCGCAGCCCTGGCAACGCAGGCGAAAATCCATGCCAACCCGCAAAACAAGCCACTGCCTGCCGCCACAGGGATGCTCTTTTTTCATTTCCAACAAATCTCCAACTTGAACATCCAAACCCTTCGCCTCCCTCAGGTGTTAGTTTCCTTTGATCTCATCCCAATAGCGCTTTGCCGCCTGTTCGGTCTTATTATCACCATACTGGTAATACTGCCGCCCTATAAGGGCATCCGGCAAATACTGCTGCTTTGTGTAATGATTTGGAAAATCGTGGGGATACTGGTAGGATAGCCCTCTGCCCAGCTTTTTTGCCCCTTTATAGTGAGCATCCTGCAAATTGGCAGGAATATCCCCTGTATTGCCACGTTGAATATCCCCCATTGCTGCATTGATGCCAGCCTCCGCTGAGTTTGACTTGGGGGCAGTTGCCATTAAAAGAACCGCCTGAGCAAGGGGAATTCTCGCCTCAGGAAGGCCTAGCATGTTCGCCGCATCAATACAGGACTTAACAATGGTGACCGCCTGGGGGTAGGCAAGCCCTACATCCTCCGAGGCAATGACCATCAGGCGGCGACAGGCAGAGATTAAGTCCCCCGCCTCTAACAGTCTTGCCAGATAGTGCAGGCCTGCATCCGGGTCAGAACCACGAATGGACTTTTGCAGGGCGGAGAGAATATCATAGTGACTGTCCCCATCCCGGTCATACCGCATAGCCGAGCGCTGGGCTACTGTCTCCGCCTCTTCCAGGGTAATGGTAAAGGACCCGGGATCCAGCTGGTGAGCGGCAGCAAGGGTCTCCATGGCGTTCATGGCCTTGCGCACATCCCCGCCACAGGCTGCGGCAATATGCTCCCGGACCCCTTCTTCAAGCTGAATCGCAACACCCTTCTTATTTTCCAAGTATTGGATTCCTCGATCTAAGGCAGGTAAAATATCCTGGGCCGAAACGGGCTTAAATTCAAACACCGTTGCCCGGCTTAAAATGGCATTATAGACGTAAAAATAGGGATTCTCCGTGGTGGAAGCAATGAGGGTAATCTTCCCATTCTCCATGAACTCCAGAAGGGATTGCTGCTGCTTTTTATTGAAATACTGAATCTCATCCAGATATAACACCACACCCTCAGGGGCAAGAAGGGTTCCGATATCGGCCATAATGTCTTTTACATCGGAAAGGGAGGCTGTGGTTGCATTCAGTCGATGAAAGGGGCGCCCGACCCGAGCTGCCACAATCTCAGCAACGGTGGTTTTTCCTGTGCCGGAAGGGCCGTAAAAAATCATATTGGGGATGACACCACCCTCAATAATCCGGCGCAAGATGCCGCCTTTT
>JBHAQX010000110.1:0-18924 GCA_041830595.1 Evtepia sp. | reverse complement strand
TGGTGAGGGCCAAAATAGAGATGTTGGTCACTTCGCTCCCTGTGCCGCAGGTGCTGGGAAGAAGAATGAGCTTTTTTGACCGACAAATGGGCACCGCACCATCATAGAGATCGACGATGGGGCTGACGTGGTCTAAGGCTAGGATTTTTGCCACATCGATGACGGCACCTCCACCAATGCCAATCACTCGAGTAATGTCCTTTGGCATGTCCTGATAGATGGCCTCTACCAAAGTATCGGAGGGCTCTCCCACCCCGTAGCGGTCTTGGTAGATCACGTGACAGTCTAAGTTGAGGGGGCCGAAAAGGGGATCATAGATATAACTTTCAGACAAAATCAAATCGCCTTTGCCAAGCTGGTAGGTCTCTGCAAATTGGGCGCAGGTTTCAAGCTGTACAATGCTTGGATGAATCAAAAACTGCTTCATATGCATCCGCTCCTTTCTAAGACGAGTAAGGGACTAGGTTTCACTTATATGGTATCATGACATGGCATCTGGGAAAATGTCGTCTCAGCCCAAAAAATGGCACAGGCTTTGTGCTTTGTCACAAAGCCTGTGCCTCGTATATGGAGGACGATACAATAAAAAAAGAAAAGGGAAACTTTCGTTGACAAAAATTTCAACCGGATGGTATGATAGAGACAAGTAAATATCGTTGGATGAAAGGTTCAGGAGAGACCGCAACTGCGGCACCAAAGGGTAAGGCGTGAATGCTCTGAGGTAAGGAGATTGGACTTTGACAACACTGCGCCAAAAAGAGGTCGTTTTTCTTACTGGAGAAGCATCTTTGCAGGTCAGATACGGAGACGCACCGCTTTGGTGTGCCTTCGTTTTTTATTTAAAAACCAATGAACACAGAGTCGAGACGAGGAAGGAGCGAGATTGTGGAAAAAAAGACACCGCTATATGACAGCCATGTAGCCTTGGGAGGAAAGATGGTCCCTTTTGCGGGCTACCTGCTGCCGGTACAGTATCAAGGTGTGATTGAGGAGCACATGGCCGTGCGAGAGGCGGCAGGGCTCTTCGATGTGTCCCACATGGGGGAGCTAGAACTGCGGGGGCCGGGGGCACTATCCAGCCTAAACCACCTGCTTTCCAATGACTTTACCGACCTAAAGGCGGGGAAAGTGCGGTACAGCCCCATGCTGAACCCCCAAGGGGGCGTCATAGACGACCTCTTGGTGTACAAGCTGGGAGAAGAGCGCTATCTCATGGTCGTCAACGCCGCAAACCGGGAGAAGGATGAGGCCTGGGTGAAGGAGAATCTGCTACCGGATACCCAGATGGAGGATCAGTCTGACGGGACGGCTCAAATTGCCCTTCAGGGTCCAAAATCCAAGGAGATTCTGGCCCGCTGTGCCAAGGAAGAAGACATTCCCACCGGCTACTATAGCTTTGTGGAGAAGGGAACCGTCTGTGGCATTGACTGCCTGATCTCTCGTACCGGCTACACCGGGTCCTTTGGCTACGAACTCTATTGCAGTGCCCAAAAGGCGAAAGCCCTCTGGTCAGCCCTGTTAGAGGCTGGAAAAGAGGATGGCCTTGTGCCCTGCGGTTTAGGTGCCCGGGATACTCTGCGGCTAGAGGCAGGAATGCCCCTCTATGGGCATGAGATGAACGATGAGATTAGTCCATTGGAGACAGGACTTAGCTTTGCGGTGAAGATGAAAAAAGAAGAGTTTATCGGCAAAGAGGGCCTGCTCCGTCGGGGCGAACCCACCATCACCCGTGTGGGCCTTAAGGTGACGGGCAGAGGGATCATTCGAGAGGAGTGCTCCCTGTTTGCAGGGGAGGAAAAAGTGGGACACAGCACTTCCGGCACCCATTTGCCCTACTTAAAAGGCGCCTACGCCATGGCACTGGTGGACAAAAAGCACAGCGAAGTTGGAACCGTTTTAAACGCAGATGTTCGAGGAAGGATGGTAGAGGCACAAGTAGTTGCTCTGCCCTTCTTTACACCATAAAAAACACACTCCCGGGACGCTGTTCAAGGGAGAACTAGAAAAGGAGACTATACTATGAACTATCCTGAAAATCTGTTATACAGCAAGAGCCACGAGTGGGTGGAATTTATGGGGGAGGACAGTGCCAAGATTGGCTTGACGGACTTCGCCCAGGACCAGATGGGAAGCTTGGTCTTTGTGAACCTGCCTCAGGTAGGCGATGAGCTGAGCATGGGGGATGCCCTGGGGGATGTGGAGAGCGTGAAAGCCGTCTCCGATGTCTTTAGCCCGGTCAGTGCCACCGTGTCGGCTGTGAACGAGGATCTGCTGGACACACCGGAGGCCATCAATCAGGATCCCTATGGAGCCTGGCTGGTGGAGGTAACGGGCATTACGGCCAAGGAGGAACTTCTTTCTGCCGAGGATTATGAGGCGTTTTGTGCCGAGGGGGGTTAAGCATGGGAAACTATTTGCCATCCACCGACCTTCAGCAGCAGGAAATGCTGGAGGCTCTGGGCCTAACCAGCCTGGACCAGCTCT
This sequence comes from Evtepia sp., assembly GCA_041830595.1. Taxonomy (GTDB): domain Bacteria; phylum Bacillota; class Clostridia; order Oscillospirales; family Oscillospiraceae; genus Evtepia. Next base: position 16,440 of record JBHAQX010000110.1, on the reverse strand, counting down.
ATGCAGGGCTGCCCCCCCAGCTGTTCTTTCCCAATGGGGTCAACGTTCCAGAGGGGAAGAATGAGCTGGAGGTACTTCGCAGTTTCTCTGCCCTAGCAGGGAAGAATAAAGTATTCCCCACCGTGTTTCGTGGTGCGGGGGCCTATCGGCATTACATTCCCAGTGTGGTTTCTTCTCTGGCATCCAAAGAGACCTTTGTCACGGCCTACACCCCCTATCAGGCAGAGCTTTCCCAGGGGATTTTACAGTCCATTTTTGAATATCAGACTATGATCTGCCAGCTCACTGGCCTGGATGTGGCCAATGCCTCCATCTATGACGGGGCCACGGCAGCGGCTGAGGCAACAGCCATGTGCTGGGAGCGAAAGCGCAGTCGCGCCCTGGTTTGCGCTTCGGCCGATCCCCAGACCATTGAGACCATACAGACCTACTGCTGGGCGTCCAACCACCAGGTGACCCTGGTTCCCATGAGGGACGGGGTGACCGACCTGGAAGCGTTGGGGACACTCCTAGGGGAAGACGTGGCCTGCGTGTTCCTCCAGCAGCCCAACTATTTTGGTCAAATTGAGGACGCCCAGGCAGTGGGCAAGCTTGCCAAAGAAAAGGGTGCCAAGTTTATCATGGGGGTGAACCCCATTGCCACCGTCACACTGAAAAGTCCTTCCGAATGCGGGGCTGACATTGCCACGGGAGAGGGGCAGCCTTTGGGCTTGTCCCTAAGCTTTGGCGGGCCGTATCTGGGCTTTATGTCGGCGAAGGAGGAGCTCATGCGCAAGTTGCCCGGGCGCATTGCAGGTGAGACCACAGACAGCCAGGGGAAGCGGGCCTTTGTGCTCACCCTTCAGGCGAGAGAGCAGCACATACGCCGGGAAAAGGCCAGCAGTAACGTCTGCTCCAACCAGGCCCTCTGTGCCACAACGGCGGCCATTTACATGGCAGCCATGGGCCCCCAGGGTCTGCGGGAAGTCTCGGAGCAGTGCTACAGCAAAGCCCACTATTTAGCAAAGGTAATTTCAGAACAGCCCGGCTTTGTCTTGCGCCATAAGGGTGACTTTTTCCATGAGTTTGTAACGGAGTGCCCGGTGGATGCCAACCAGCTGATGGAGCGTTTGGAGCAGGATGGTATTCTGGGTGGCCTGCCTCTTCCCGATGGTGGGATTTTATGGTGCGCCACGGAGATGAACACCAAGGAAGAGATGGATCATTTGGCCCAAAAACTAGGGGAGGTGAAGGGATCATGAAGCTGCTGTTTGAAAAAAGCGTAGCGGGCAGACGTGCCCATTACCTGCCCCCCTGCGATGTGCCGGTATGTACGCTGTCCGAAGAGAACAGGCGCAGCGCAGCCCCGGAGCTGCCGGAACTGTCGGAGACGGATGTAAGCCGTCACTACGCCGCCCTAGAGAGAAGAGCCTTCGGCGTAAACCACGGGTTCTACCCCTTGGGCAGCTGTACCATGAAGTACAATCCCAAGATCAATGAGACCGTGGCCGCCCTGCCCGGCTTTCGTGACATTCACCCCTTGCAGCGGCCGGAGACGGTAAAAGGTGCGCTAGAAGCCCTGCATTTGGCGGATGTATACTTGTCTGAGATCACCGGCATGGATGCCATGACCTTTCAGCCTGCCGCTGGTGCCCATGGTGAGCTGACGGGTATCTTACTCATCAAAAAATACCATGAGGCCAGAGGGGATACCGGGCGGACAAAGATTATCGTTCCCGATTCCGCCCATGGCACGAATCCCGCCACCGCTCACATGTGTGGGATGGATGTGATTAACATTCCCTCCGGGGCCGATGGCTGCGTGGATTTGGAGAAGGTAAAGGCTGCTGTTGGACCGGATACCGCAGGGCTGATGCTCACCAATCCCAATACCTTGGGCATCTTTGAACCACAAATTTTGGAGATTACCAAGGCCATCCACGATGCGGGGGGCCTGTGCTACTACGACGGCGCCAATTTGAATGCCATTGTGGGCGTGATGCGCCCTGGCGATATGGGCTTTGACTGCGTCCATTTAAACCTGCACAAGACCTTTTCTACCCCCCATGGCGGCGGAGGTCCCGGCAGTGGTGCGGTGGGCTGTAAGGACTTTCTCATCCCCCATCTCCCCGGTCCACAGCTGGTGGAGAAAGACGGAAGGGTTTTCTTTGAAGAAAACTGTCCTCAGAGCATTGGTCGGATTAAAGCCTTTTACGGCAACTTTTCCGTGGTGCTCAAGGCCCTTGCCTATATCGTGACCTTGGGCCGTGAAGGCTTGGCAGGAGCGGGGAAAAATGCTGTTCTCAACGCAAACTATATGATGCATAGACTCAAAGAGAAGTTTACCATTGTCAATGAGGGGCTCTGCATGCACGAGTTTGTCATCACCATGGAGAAAGAGGCCAGGGAGAAGCATGTGACTGCTATGGATATGGCCAAGGCTTTGCTGGATAACGGTATGCACCCTCCAACCATGTACTTCCCCCTGATTGTCAAGGAGGCCCTGATGGTAGAGCCCACCGAGACAGAGGGGAAAGAGGCCTTGGATGAAGCGGCTGATATTTTCCTGCGCCTTTACGACCAGGCGATGGCAGACCCGGAGTCCATGCACGACTATCCCAAGACCACTCCCATTGGAAGACCCGATGAGGTTAAGGCTGCCCGGCATCCGATTCTGCGTTGGAGGCCGGAGGCATGAGTGGGGAATCCTTTGACCTAGTTATTTTAGGTGGTGGCCCGGGGGGGTATGTCGCCGCCATCAAGGCGGCCCAGTCGGGCATGTCGGTGGCATTGGTGGAGGAGAGACAGCTGGGTGGCACTTGCCTCAATCGGGGATGCATCCCTACAAAGGCCCTGCTCCATGCAGGGAAACTCTACCAGGAAATTCTGGAAGGAGAGGCCTTTGGCATCACGGCCGGGACTGTTTCCTATAGCATGGAGAAGATACATGCCCGGAAGGAGCAGGTGGTTCTGCAGCTGCGGGAGGGCGTCTCCCAGTTGCTGATTGGCAACGGAGTGCAGGTGTTTTCCGGTAGAGGTCAGCTCCTGGGCGGGGGGCTGGTGCAGGTAACTGGCCCAGAATCCCTTACCTTGACGGGCAAGTATATTCTCTTAGCCACCGGGGCAAAACCGGCGAGCTTACCCATACCCGGCATCGAGAACTGCATCAGCAGCGATGAAATCCTGGAGAGCCCCAGAGATTACAAAAGCCTTGCTGTGATTGGCGGCGGAGTGATTGGCATGGAAATGGCCACGGTATACAGCAATCTAGGCTGTCAGGTAACGGTCATTGAGGCGGCCGATCGCATTTTGCCCCACATGGACAGGGAGATTGCCCAAAACCTGGGTATGATTTTGAAAAAGAAGGGCGTAGAAATCCATACAGCGGCAAGGGTTGGGGAGATCAAAAAGACCGAAGAGGACCTTGTCCTTCAGGTCCAGGGAAAGAAAGAGCCCTTGACCATTGTTGCCCAAGGGGCTTTGTTGGCGGCAGGCCGCTGTGCAAATGGGGAAGGGCTTTTAGGCAAGGATTCCGGCCTGGAACTTCACTGCGACCGGGGTGGCATTGTGGTAAACCAGGGTTTTGAAACCAGTTTGCCCGGCGTGTTCGCCATAGGCGACTGTGTGAGCGGGAACATTCAGATGGCCCATGTGGCCAGCGCCCAGGGAGCAAACGTAGTCAGTTTGCTTTTGGGGAAAGAGCCGGAACTTGATCTGCATACCATCCCCGGGGGGATTTATACCAACCCTGAGATTGCCTGTGTGGGACTCACGGCGGATCAGGCCAAGGAACAGGGTATTCCCGTTAAAACCAGTAAGTATATCATGGGAAGCAATGGGAAAAGCTTGATTGAAAACCAGGAGCGTGGCTTTGTAAAGCTGGTGTTTCATGAGGAGAGTCAAAAGCTGTTGGGCGCCCAGCTTATGTGCGGCAGAGCCACGGATCTGGTCAGTGAGCTGACTGCTGCTGTGACAAATGGGCTTACAGCAACCGATATGGCAAGGATCATTCATCCCCACCCCAGCTTTAGCGAAGGGGTGCAGGAGGCTGTCGAAGATTTCTTCGGTGCCGCTGTTCATGTTATGCCAAAGCGAAAGCCCGGCAGCAGGTAAACGATGGAATGAGAGTATATTATTATATTGCCGAAGGAACCAATCCCTACGAAAACCTTGCCCTGGAGGAATTGCTGTTTGGAGCCCTGGAACAGGATGAGGTGATTCTCTACCTCTGGCAAAATGAGAATACCGTAGTCATTGGACGCAACCAGAATGCCTGGCGAGAGTGTCGGCTGGAGGCTTTTTCTGCCCAGGGTGGGCGCCTTGCTCGCAGGCTATCCGGCGGGGGAGCAGTTTTTCACGACCTGGGGAATCAAAACTTTACCTTTCTGGCGAACAAAGAAAGCTACGACCTGGAAAAGCAGTTGGAAGTCATTCGCCAAGCTGTGGCCTCCTTTGGAATAGACGCCATAGCCAGTGGCAGGAATGACATTCTTGCCCAGGGCCGGAAGTTCTCGGGGAATGCCTTTCATCACACCAAGGAAAAGGCCTTTCATCACGGTACGATACTGATTCACTCCGATATGGAAAAGCTGGGGCGCTATTTGGCACCTGACCCGGAAAAGCTTGCAGCGAAAGCGGTCTCCAGTGTGGAGGCAAGGGTGATAAATCTACAGGAATTGAACCCCGCCATCACCCCTGAACACATGCAGCAGGCACTGCTGGAGGCCTTTGAAAAGGTATATGGCCAAAGGCCAGAGCCATTGCCTCCTGAGCGAATTAACCAGGAAAAATGGCAGGAACTGATTTGCCGCTATGCAGGGGAGTCCTGGCGCTTAGGACGCAATTCTGCCTTTTCCTACCGCATGTACCATCGCTTTTCCTTTGGTGCTTTGGAGCTGCTTTTGGCCGTGGAAGAGGGTGTGGTCCAGGGTGCAACCGTGTATTCCGATCTTATGGATGCGAACTGGGTGCAGGGGTTGGAAGAGGCTTTGCTAGGAAAGCGATTTGAAGGGGAAGCCCTTGCGTTAGCCGTGCCCCTGTGGACCGAGCAGGTTGCATATCGGGAACAAGTATGCCATTGGATGAAGGAAGAATTGAGCAGATAAGCATAAATCGGAAGCGGCCCGAGAGGATATCCTCTCGGGCCGCTTCCGATTTTGTATGGAGAATGAAAGAATGAAAATAGATTGATGGCAAGTTAAGGCTTTCTTGTGTTAATACGGGCAAGGGCTCTGGTCAAAGCCATTTTAGCACGCAGCAAATCCTGCTCGCTGAGCTGGGCCTGCAAAGCGGCTTCTGCTCGTTGACGGGCAGCTTCCGCACGGTTTAGGTCAATCTCTTCCGGCTTTTCGGCTGCACCCACGAAGAGAGAGACATATTCCGGCATAATTTGCGCCAGGCCTTGGCTAATGGCCGCAACTTGCCATTGCCCATCCACTCGATAGCGCAGAGTTCCAGGTTCTACCAGAGTGACTACGGGTTCGTGCCCCGGTTCCACACCCAAAAGGCCATCGCTGGCGGGGAAAACAATGCTCTCCACCTGTCCAGAAAAAAACTCACGGTAGGGTGTAATGACCTCCAAGGCAAAGCTGGCCATTTAGACCACCCCCATTCGTTTACCCTTCTCCCTTACCTCATCCGCTGTGCCCACCATGCTGAATGCAGCTTCGGGATAGCGGTCTAGGTCACCGGACAAGATGGCTTCAAAACTGGAAAGAGTTTCCTCCAGCCGTACATAGCGGCCTTTTAGGCCGGTGAATACATCGGCAACGGAGAATGGCTGGGAGAAGAACTGCTGGATGCGACGAGCTCGTTCCACCACTTGTCGGTCACTGACAGAAAGCTCCTCCATGCCCAAAATAGCAATGATGTCCTGCAGCTCTTTATAGCGCTGCAGCAAAGCCTGTACACCACGGGCAATATCATAGTGCCGTTGCCCCACAATATTGGGCTCCAGAATGCGGGAGGTAGACTCCAGAGGATCCACGGCGGGGTAGATACCCTGCTCCACGATTTTACGAGAGAGCACGGTGGTAGCGTCCAAGTGGGCAAAGGTGGTGGCAGGAGCGGGGTCGGTCAAGTCGTCCGCAGGCACATAAACCGCCTGTACGGAGGTGATAGAACCGCTGCGGGTTGTGGTAATGCGCTCCTGGAGAATACCAAGTTCATTTGCCAGCGTGGGCTGGTAGCCCACGGCAGAGGGCATGCGGTCCATCAGAGAGGAGACCTCACTACCTGCCTGCACATAGCGAAAGATGTTATCGATAAAGAGCAGAACGTCCTGCTTCTTTTTATCCCGAAAATACTCGGCCATGGTAAGGCCGGAGAGAGCAACACGCATACGAGCTCCTGGGGGCTCATTCATCTGCCCGAAGACAAGAGCTGTTTTTTCCAAAACCCCAGAATCGCCCATTTCTTTCCACAGGTCGTTGCCCTCACGAATACGTTCGCCAACACCGGTAAAGATGGAGTAGCCGCCGTGCTCGGTGGCAATGTTATGGATGAGCTCCTGAATCAAAACCGTTTTTCCCACACCGGCGCCGCCAAAAAGGCCAACCTTACCGCCTCTGGCATAGGGAGCAAGGAGGTCAATGACTTTAATGCCTGTTTCCAGCACATCGGTAACGGGCCGCTGATCCTGAAAGCGAGGGGGTTGCCGGTGAATGGGCCAGTGCTCCGTGCTATTCACAGGTCCCTTTTGGTCAATGGGGTCCCCGATCACGTTAAATAGACGCCCCAGCACCTCTTCACCAACCGGTACCTCAATTGGGCCGCCGGAAGCACGCACTTCTGCACCCCGGGCAAGGCCCTCACTGGGAGTGAGCATAATGCAGCGCACCGTGTCGTTGCCCACAAATTGGGCGACCTCCATAACCAACTGTTTGTCTCCAAGAGTCGTATAAAGGGCATCTCTTACAGAAGGGAGCTGCCCGCTGGGAAACTCCACATCTACAACAGGACCCATGATTTGTACAATTTTTCCAATGCTTTGTGACACACAATCACACACCTTTCCAGGCAATTTGGTCCCAGGACCAGGATGTTAAGAATTGCCTGCCATTGCCCCGCCCACCACTTCGGAAATCTCCTGGGTGATGGCGCTTTGGCGGGCGCGGTTATAACTGAGAGTGAGCATTTTAAGCATATCCTTTGCATTTTTGCTGGAAGAGTCCATGGCAGTCATGCGTGCACTTTGTTCGCTGCAGAAAGACTCGACCAAGGCACCTAGCATGGTGCCATAGCAATAGCCAGGAGCCAAGCGATCCATAACCACTCCCTCGGAGGGCAGATACGTTACGGTTGGGGGATACCCTGCTTTTTCTTTTGACTCATAAGGGAAAAGCTCTCTCTTCAATGGAAGAAGCTGGGTGACCACAGGCTCAAGCTGCAAAGGCGTTACCATCTTGGTATAGACAAGGTACACCTCATCCAGTTGCTTACGCAGGAAAGCGTCAATTGCAACACGGCCAAGCTCACGGGCCAGCTCAAGACTGGGGTTTTGAGGGCTGTATTCCGTCTCCGTCAGCAAATCCAAATCATTGCGCTTTGCCCACAGGCGTCCCATCTGCCCTACCATCAGCATCTTAGCATCAGATGTGGTGCGCACCTTTTCAGCAGCCAACTTAAGAATGTTGTGGTTATAGGCACCGGCAAGTCCCCGGTCACCACTGATTACAATCAGGCCAACCTTTCGATCCGTAGGCTCGATATCCTCTCTGCGATCAAAAAATGCATGCTCAATCCGAGGGGAGTGGTGAAGAATATCCGCAATTGCAGATTGTATTTTTTGAAAGTAGGGCTGGGTTAGGCGGAGCTGCTCCCGGGCTTTGCGTAAGCTACCAGAGGCAATCAGGTACATTGCATTGGTAATCTTCAGAGTAGATTCTACACTCTTAATCCGGGTGCGAATTTCCTTTATGCTTGCCATAGCCCCACCTGCTTCTTATAGGTCTCTAACGCACTGCGAACGGTTTCAAGGGCGGGAGCCGGCAAATCCCGACTTTCGATGATAGAATCAATGACCTCCGGATGGAGTGCTTCCAGTTCATCCACAAAGTCGCGCACAAAACTGGTAATTTGATCAACCGGAATTTCGCTAATGAGCCCATTAGTCGCAATATAAAGAATCAAGGCCTGTCTGGCAATGCTCATTGGCACATAGAGGGGCTGTTTTAGAATTTCAAGCAGGCGTTTGCCTTGCTCAAGAGATTGCTTGGTCAGAGCATCCAGGTCGGAAGAGAACTGGGTAAAAATTTCCAGTTCACGAAAGCGTGCCAAGTCAATACGAAGGGTACCGGTGGTCTTCTTAATAGCTCGGGTTTGAGCGGCACCGCCGACTCGAGAAACCGAAAGACCCACATTAACGGCCGGCCGTTGTCCCGAGTGGAACAGATCCGTTTCCAGATAAATTTGCCCATCGGTAATCGAAATGACGTTGGTCGGAATGTAGGCAGATACGTCGCCGGCCAAGGTCTCAATGATCGGAAGAGCAGTCATCGAGCCGCCACCATACTCTTCAGTAAGACGGCAGGCCCGCTCCAAAAGACGGGAATGCAAATAGAACACGTCACCAGGGTAGGCCTCACGTCCGGGAGAGCGCTTCAGTAGAAGGGACAAGGCGCGATAGGCCACGGCATGCTTCGAGAGGTCATCATAAATGATGAGCACATCTTTCCCCTTAAACATAAAGTACTCGCCAATGGCAGCGCCCGCATAAGGGGCGATGTATTGGAGCGGGGCCGGGTCGCTGGCCGTGGCGGAGACGATGATAGAGTACTCCATGGCACCGTGTTTTTCAAGGGTAGTACGGATGCTGGCCACTGTGGACGCCTTTTGACCAACGGCCACATAGATGCAGATCACATCCTGCCCTTTTTGGTTTAGAATGGTATCCACTGCAATGGAGGTTTTGCCAGTTTGGCGATCCCCGATAATCAGCTCACGCTGGCCACGACCAATGGGTACCATGGCATCAATGGCCAAAATACCTGTCTGCAGCGGTACAGTAACCGCTTCTCGAGTGACAACGCCCAGGGCCTCAAACTCGATGGGCCGGGTCTCTGTGCTCTCGATAGGGCCCAGGCCGTCAATGGGAGCGCCCAGGGCATCGACCACGCGACCAAGCATGCCATCCCCAACCGGCACATAGGCGGGCTGGTTTCCGCGGGTCACAACGGTGCCTTCTCGGATACCAATTTCGCTGCCAAGAACCACGCAGCCAACGGTATCACGCTTTAGATCCAATACCATGCCCGAAACGCCTGTATCAAAACGCACAAGCTCACCGTATACAGCGTTCCAGAGACCGTACACGGTGGCAATGCCATCGCCAATCTCCAACACAGTGCCGGCCTCGCTTCGTTGAACGCTGTTGTCATATCCCTCGATTTTTTCTCGAAGAATCGATACAACTTCCTCCGGTCTCATTTTCATCACGCGTTCACCTCTTCCAAATAGTGATTCATGCTTTGGAGTTTGCCCCGTACGCTCTGGTCATAGGTTACCGCGTCTATTTCCAAGATAAAACCACCCAAAATTGCGGGGTCAATGTTAAAAACAAAAGAAATATCTGCTTTGTTATGCAGTTTACAAAGGCGTTCCTTTAGTCGCTCCTGTTGCTGGGGCGATGGAATGCGCAGGCAGGTCATACGGCATAGGCCAATGTGTGCCGACGCTAAATGCAAGCTATGATATTCATGGCAAATTTCAGGAAGCAGAGGCAGTCGTCCCATCTCAGCCAAAAGGTAGAAAAAGCGAAGCATGCGAGGGTGCTCTGAAAAAGCAGGCAGGGCAGAGAGCACAGCCTGCTTTTGTTCGGCATGAATGCAGGGGTTCACCATAACATCCCAGAGCAGTTGTTCCTGACTGAGAAAATCGGCAAGACGAAGTAGACTATCCTCAGACTCTCCCGTTTCGTAGAGGGCCTGGGCATAGCGGCTGGCAAGTTCATTCATGGCGCATCACCCACCTGGGCCAAGAAGGCATCGACAAAAGCGGCATCCGCATCCTCGTCAAGCCCACGGCCTGAAACTTTTGCAGCCGCCAAGAGGGCAAGGGTTGCCACTTCGCTGCGCACCCCAGCCATCATCTCATTGCGCTCTGCCTCCAGCTGGGTTTGGGTAGAAGCAATCAGCGCCTCGCTGTCTTCTTTTGCCCGCTGCATAGTTTTCGTATATTCCTGCTCACTTCGAGCTTTCGCTGCCGCAAGCAGGCTCTGTGTCTGCCGATCGGCTTGGGAAAGCTGCTGCTCATATTGGCTCAGAAGGGCAGCCGCTTTCTGCTGTTTTTCTTCCGCCGTAGCAAAAGTGGTAGCAAGTTCTTCTTGCCGCAGCTCAATGATTGCGGTGACCCGCCCGAAGAGAACCTTGCGCAAAATCAGATAGAGTACAAATAGGTTTACAACGACACAGATTACGTCAACCAACGAAATATTAAGCATAAACGGAGGCCCCCTGTTCTATAAGCAATTACATAATAAAAATGGTGAGGTAGAGTAGAAATAGGTTTACTAAAACAACAGCAAAATCAACAGATGAAAAATGGACCATGCCCCATATCTCCCTTCCTCTGTTTTTGAATCAAGTAATTACATAAAGAGGATAACAAGGGCAACCACAAGACCGTAGATTGCAGTGGCTTCTGCCAAGGCGCAACCAATGAGCATGGTGCTGGTAATTTTGCCAACGGCTTCTGGCTGACGAGCAATGGCCTCTGTGGCCTTTCCTGTGGCGATTCCAATGCCGATACCGGCGCCAATACCGGACAAAACAGCAATACCGGCAGCAAGTGCAATAGACATAATAATTTCCTCCTAAAAGATTTGTTTGATAAACTATGTTAACTTTATGTAGCCTTGGCGGTCTCCGGCTCTGCGCCGATGGCCTCCGCGGTGAATAAAGTAGTTAAAAAGACAAAAACGGCCATTTGGATCAGACCATCAAAAAGATCGAAATATAAGCTAAAGAACACCGGAATTACAACGGGGAGAAAGCAGTGAATAATTTCCATCATAAGGTGGGTAGCCAGTACGTTGCCAAACAGTCGCATACAGAGGGAGAGGGGACGAATGGCGATCTCCATCAGATTAATAGGCAGTAGAATCGGGGTGGGTTGAATAAAGTGGTGCAGTCCTTTGGCAATTCCGTTGTAATAAAACTGAGCGCCATAGATGAGAAGGACACTGAGTAGTGCCAGTGTGGCAGTCACAGAAATATCTTTGGTTGGGGGAGGAAAGCCAAAGAGGCCTGCTAGGTTACACGAGACAATAAAAAGGGCCACGGTGCCCAACCAAGGCGCCAATGGTCGCCAATGCTTACCCAAGTGTTCCTTACAGAAATCATTAAAAAATCCGATGCACATTTCGAGTAACATCTGGGATTTTGTGGGAACCTTTTTTAGGTTGCGCGTGAGGAAGAGTGCCAAAAGGGATAAAACAATGGTTATCCCAAAACAGACAAGTACGGAAGAGGACACGGTAAACAGGCCGAAAAAAGAAATTCGCGGTGCGGGAGTAAGGTTTTCCAGCAGAGTAGCCTTAAGCGCATCCATAGACACCACCTTCTTTCTTTGTCAATCATAGTCACATTCTGCGGTTAGGGCCAGCCTTTTGTAAGTAAAAAAATCGAATTGCATAAAGCGAATTGCATTATGGAAAGAAAAGAACTATAATAAGGGGGCAGGAATAAAGAATGAAACGCACGGCCCCTTGCATGTAAAGCGTTTACTCCAGATGCCAAAAGGCAAAGGGCTGTAATTTAGGAGAGTAATAACAATGAGCAAAATGGAATCGACATCCCTTCGTTCCCAAATTTTTTCTGTGAATGTTGCGGTCATATCTGTGACAATACTCTTGACTATGCTGGGAACATTATTTCTTACGTTGCATCAAAATCGGCAGGCTAGAGACCATAATCTCCTGAATTCGGCGCGGGTGATGGCCCGGGTTCCTTTGCTGATTTCAGATCTGGAGGATGGAGAGCCCAGTGAAGAAATGTGGGAATTCTTAGATATCTCCATTGCCCAAATTGGCGACATTGATACCATTGCTGTGGCAGATGTTTCAAACACGCAGTTCTACTATCCGGACCGGGCATTTATTGGCCAGCCCTACGCTGGAACGGTGCAGCAGCGCATTCTGGAAGGGGAGGAGGCCTTTACGTCGAATGATACTGGGGTATCCGGTGCAGAACGTTGCGCCTATGCTCCCATACGCAGCGCCGACGGAACCCTTCTGGGCTTTGTCATGGTAGGTGTCTACATCCACAGCGCATCTCAGAGCGTTTGGTTCACCGTGGTCTCTTATATTCTCATGGCGGCGGCAGCTATTTGGATAGGTAGTCTTCTGTCGCTGCAGCTCTCCAGTCGGATTAAAGAGGCACTTATGGGCCATGAGCCTGAAGATTTTCGGGGACTGTTTCATCAGAGAGAAGATATCCTGGAGGCATTGGAGGAAGGTGTGTTGGCCATTGACCAAGATGGCAACGTGATCTATGTAAACCGAGCCTGTGAAAAAATGCTGGGCGTACCGGAAGAAAAAGCCCTAGGGAAGAATCTCCATGAAAACTATCCCCGATCAACCCTTGACCGGGTGTTAAAAAGTAAGCGTGCGGAACATAATGTGCCCCTTCTCTTCGTGCAGGGAGAGCAGATTATTGCGGACCGCATGTTGATTCAGGAAGAGGGACAGGTAATCGGTGCCGTAGAAATTTTGCGTAACCGCACGGAAGTGACTCGATTGGCAAAGGATTTGACCGGCGTTCGCCACATGGTAGAGGCCATGCGGGCCTATACCCACGAATTTATGAATAAGCTACATGTGATTCTCGGACTCTTACAGTTGGGGAATACAGAAAAGGCCGAGGCCTATATCATGGAGGTTACCAGCATTCAGCAAAAAGCGGTGGGCGCCATTATGCGCAACATTGAGGAACCCTCTGTGGCTGCTCTCCTAGTTGGAAAGACCAGCCGCTGTGCAGAGCTTGGCATTAAACTGAACCTTAGAGAGGATAGTAGACTAGGGCCCGATGAGCGTATCCTGCCAGCAAGCCCCTGTGTCACAATATTAGGTAACCTCATTGAGAACTCCATCGATGCCATTAATTTGGGGGCACCTGCGGTGAAGGAAATTACAGTGAGCATTCAAGAGGAGGAGGACAGCCTCTTCCTGTCGGTAGAGGACACAGGACCCGGCATGGAGGCCGAGGTGGTGCGTCATATTTTCCAAAAAGGCTTCTCTACAAAAGGAGACAGTGCGGAGCATGGAACTGGCCTTAGTCTGCTGAAGGAAATTGTGACCGCCTATCAGGGAGAGATTCGAGTCGAGTCGGAGCCGGGACTGGGCACCACGTTCTTTGTGACCTTTCATCACAGAGCTAAAGGATAGGTCAAATGTATCGAGTAGTAATTGTCGAAGATGACTATATGGTCTCTATGGTCAATCGCAGCTTTTTGGAGAAAGACGGGAGATTTCAAGTCTTAAAAGAGTTTGCCTCGGGGGAGATGGCTCTTGGCTGGATTCTAAACCATCCAGTGGATCTGGTTCTTTTGGATATGTACATGCCTTCCATGACGGGACTGGAGCTTCTGCGTCAACTAAGAAATCTGGGCAGCTGTGTAGATGTCATAGTCGTGACGGCGGCCCATGAGGTAGACACATTGCGGGAGCTGTTGGGCTTTGGTGTGGTAGATTATCTTGTGAAGCCTTTTGGGGCGGAGCGCTTTTCCCAAGCCCTTGAGCTTTTTTGCTGCAAGTATGAGACATTGAAGAAGGGAAGCAGGGTGCGCCAGGAGGACATTGATCAGCTGATCAATCCACAGCTGTCCAAGGGGAAAGTCCCCAAGGGACTCCAGGAGAAGACACTTGAAAAGATTAACGGACAACTACATGAGAGCCAGGAGCGCACCTGTGAAGAGATTTCAGCCGATGCGGGGCTTTCTGTGGTTACAGTACGGAGGTATCTCAACTTTATGGTAGATAGCCAGTGGATCGACAGTCGAATTCGCTATGACACGGGAGGGCGACCTTGCGCCGTGTATTGGCGAGGCAAAGAGGTAGCCAATCAGGGCAACTTGCGGCTTTGCAGAACGGAGAAACAATGAGAGAGAGGATACTGCCCCTTATGCTGGGGGTGCTATGCCTATTGCAGATTCTTAGTTTTCTACAGACGAATCAGCTGCAAAACCAACTAGAGGAGATGCAGACACAGTTGGAGCGTGTCACAGGGGACGGGGGGAAGCAATGAGACGAGTCGGAGAATGGGAAGAGATGCCCAATGTATATAAAGGCAGCTTTTCCATAGGAACCCGCAGTGTAGATATGCACAACCGTTGCCGCCCCTCTGCACTGCTGTCTTACCTCCAGGAGGCGGCGACCAGCGCAGCCATTGCCCTAAACGTTTCCCGGGAAGAAATGCTGGCGCAACATAATTCCTTTTGGATGCTGGCCAGAATTTGGTTTCGCCTCGATCGGCCTCTTGCCTGGGATGATGTGCTTACGGTGCGCACCTGGCATCGGGGCGGCATGGGCGTTTCCATGTATCGAGACTTTGACCTCTTTGTAGAGGGGGAGCCGGTAGGAGAAGCGGTGAGCACCTGGGTATTGGCAGATCAGGACAGCAGAAGAATGCTGCGATTAAGTCAAGTCCCTGCTTTTCGGCAAACCAGTGGAGGGGTGTTGTGTAAGGAGCGGTTGCTTCAAAAAATACCCTTGCCACCCCAAATGAGCCTGAGCGAAGAGCGAACGATGCGCTATAGTGATGTGGACATCAATGGCCATGTAAACAACGCCCGCTATGCCGATTTGGTTTGCGATACACTGGGTCTAGAGAGCCTACCCCGGGAGAAATTCATTTGTGAGATGCAATTGGGTTATTTGGCAGAAAGCCTACCAGGTGATACCCTTGCTCTTTATACTGCCATGGAGAACCCCTGGGGCTTTGTCCAGGGGATAGGCGCAAAGAGTGGACAGCCTTGCTTTGAAGCACGAATTGGATTTGCTCAAACCGAACGATAAAAAACACCTGCCCTAAGAAGCGTTTCTAGGGCAGGTGTTTTTTATTTAGTTACGTATGGTTAGAACATGTCCAGTCGGCCAGCCATGAGACGATGTGCTGGGCAAAGGCGCTAACGGCCGGACTGAGCTGGGCATCACCGGCAAAGGCAAGTGCAATAGGCCGCATGGCAGGGGGATCCAAAGGTATGGTGCGAACAGTGGAAAAAGGATTGCCTTTTAGCAGTAGTTCCGGCAAAATGCTCATACCCAGTCCCTGCTCCACCATGGCAATGATGGCATAGTCGTCTTTCGTAGCAAATTTAACGTTTGGACGAATTCCCAAGGGATCCAGCACCCGCCTGGTGTCATGGTCAGAGCTTTCAAGAAGGCTAATAAATGGTTCATCTTTTACAGAAGAGATGGGGAACGAGTGGGCGGTTGCCAAAGGGTGCTCTTGGGGGAGTACCGCCAGCAACTGATCCTCCAGAAGGGTTTGGTAAGAAACATTGAGCTTGGTGGGTAAGGTGATAAAGCCAAGATCCACAGTGCCCTCCGAGAGCCAATGCTCGACATCATGATAGTCTCCATTGAGAAGCTTAAATTCAATATTTGGATGGTCTTTCTGAAAAGAACTCAGCATAGAGGGAAGCCAGTGAACCGCAACACTGGAGAAGCTACCAATGCGCACAAGGCCTGCATCTAGACCACAAACTCGGGAGACAATCTGGCGCAGTTGTTCATTGGCATTGACAATATTGCGCATGGCAGGGAATACGCGCTCTCCATCGCTGGTAAGGCGAATGCCAGCTCGACTACGTCGCAAAAGAACAAACCCAAACTCTTCTTCAAGGGCACTGATCATATGACTCACGCCAGATTGTGTATAACCCAAAGCGGTGGCTGCTCGGGTTAGGCTTCCTAAATCAACAATTTTGACAAAAGCCTCATACTTTTTTAGGCTCATCACCTATTCTCCTTAAGAAAACATTCATGGGAATATGTACTGGCAGCATTATAGATCATCATGCAAAAAAATGCAAGAGAAGAAACGCCGCCGGGAAAAACGATTTCCCAGCGGCGTTCAAAACAAGTTATCTAAGCATGGCCAGGGGCGGGTGGATCACTGCCCTCACCTGAGGAGTCACCAGGTTGCACCTCAATGGAGCAATCAGAACTCAGACCACCAGCAGTGGCAGTAATGACAACAGAGCCTGGCGAAACCCCTGTCACCACCCCACTGGCCGAAACCGTTGCCACACTTGGATTACTACTGCTCCAGGTAACGGTAGCGCCCGCAGGGGCCACTGTGGCGCCCAACGTCATGTTCCCTCCTACGTCTAGGTAGGCAAGGTGCTGGGAAAGGGACAAACTGGTGGCAGCCGCCGAGCTACTACCTGAATTATCGGAAGAGGAGTCGGTGGTGCCGGTCTCGGCACTAGGTTCTTCCAGCGGATCGACAAAACCCTCGCCCA
>JBHAQX010000109.1:0-3043 GCA_041830595.1 Evtepia sp. | reverse complement strand
GTAGAGAGAAAAAAAGACAACCTCCAGCGGGACAGATGCTTTGGCTTGCTTTTTTTTGAAAAATTTCGTATAATGGCCTTTGTATGTAATAGTACCAATTTAAAGTGTGCCTGAAAGGGCGAGAAAGTGAAGATGCATGGAAGAGAACAATAAGAGGCATGGAAAATCGACCGCACAAGAGCATAGTCCCCAGCGCCTGGCCGCGTCTGGCGGGAACAAGAAGATTGTGATTATTCTGGCTGCTGTGGTAGCTGTGTTGTTGGCGGCTTATCTTATCCTATGTGCCTATGCCTCCAGTAGTACGGGGTTATTGCCCAATACAAGCCTTGCCGGCATTCCCCTGGGTGGGCTTGATCGAGCAGGGTTGGAGGCACAGATGCAAGAAGCACAGAGCCAGTGGGCCCAGCGCAGCAATGAGGGTATCGTCCTGGGGGTTACTCAGGAGGGGAGTCAGGAGATGCTGGTGCAGATTCCGGCAACCTATGCGGCCATTGACTGGACCGCTTCGGCTGAAAAAGTCTGGGCAGAGGGCAGAGGCCAGGAGGCTGGATTTTTTCTGAAAGGGCCTCTGTATTTGAAGAGTCTAATGGGGGGGCAGTCCATTGCCCCCGAGTATGCAGATGACAGTGCGCTGGATAACTACCTGGAGCAGCAAGTTGACATGAAGCTGGGGCAGCTTACTCAGCCTCCTACCTATGGGATTGAGGGAGAGAAGCTGGTTATCACCCAGGGAATTCCAGGACGGGGAATTGATAAAGATGCGGTGAAAACCGCCCTTTTGAAGCACATTTCGGAAGGAACAACGGTGCCCCTAGATAGCCAGGAGCCAAGCCTTAGCCTCCCCTTAGTGGAGACAGCGCCGGAAGCTCTTGACTGGGAGGCTCTCGTGGCTGAACTCTGCACAGAGCCACAAGATGCCAGCTACAATGAGAGTACAAAGGAGTTTACCCCGGACAAAGAGGGCGTTTCCTTTGATGAGGCAAAGGCAAAGAGTGGTTTTGAGGCCCTAGGCGCTGGGGAGAGTATGGAAGTTCCCTTGGTGTTTACCCCTCCCAAAGTGCGGCTGATTGACCTGAAAGAGTATCTGTTCCAAGATGTGTTGGGCAGCAGCTCTAGTAACATTGGCGGCAGCTCCAATCGCCTGTCCAATGTTAAGTTGGCGGCAAAGTTTTGTAATGAGGTGATCCTTGCCCCCGGTGAGAACTTTTCCTACAATGGAACGGTTGGCAGCCGCACCAAGGAACGAGGTTTTTTGCCGGCCCCTGCCTATGTGGGTGGACTAACGGTGGAAGAGGTAGGCGGCGGTATTTGCCAAGTGTCCTCCACCATTTATTTGGCGGCACTAAAGTCAAACCTGAAGATTGTGGAGCGGAAAAACCATGGCTATACCGTGGGATATGTGCCAAATGGCCTGGATGCTACGGTGTATTATGGCTCTTTGGATTTCCGTTTTCAGAATGACACAGAGTATCCCATCAAGATTGTAACCTACACCGTGGACCGTACCCTTCATGTGGATATCTTAGGCACCAAGACCAGTGAGTGGAAAGTAGAACTGGAGCGCAATCAATATAATAGCACGGGCTACAATACTGTCTATAAGGTAGATAGCGCTTTGTCCGCTGGACAGACCAAGACCAGCGTCACTCCGTATTCTGGTTGTACGGTGGATACATGGCGCTGCCTCTATGATGGCAACGGCAATCTGATTAGCCGTACCTTTGAGAGTACCAGTCGCTACAAGAGTCGGGACAAGGTGATCTTAGTAAGCCCTGCAGATGCCTATAAGTATGGCTTAGGAGAGGCGCCAGCCCCTGCACCCACACCGGAGCCTGCACCCGCACCAGCGCCGACCCCCGAGCCAACACCGACTCCAGCGCCTAACCCAACACCAGTCGACCCGGCACCCACTCCGGAACCAGCCCCAACCCCTGCGCCAGTCGATCCGGTGTCTCCTGCGCCAGAGCCAACTAATCCAGGGTGAGATAAGATAGGTGGACATCAAAAGAAGGTAGGTGCGGTATGTTCCCCTCCAGTCGACAGATAAAAATCCAAGCTAAGATTACCATGGCAGGCTCGTTATCCCGGTGGCTCATCATTACGGTGCTGTTTGTTGTAGGCAACCTGGTTGCAAACTATTTAGTAGGCGGTATTGGGACACCTGTAGCATGGTACATTGCAGATCGGCCGGACTTAGTCAGCGGAATTACGATAAAAGGAGACGAGATCTGGGTTCTTTCCCGCTTTGATATGGCGGGAGTTGTGATGGGATTTCTCACCTCTTACACCACACTGAAACGATATTGTTTGTTTTTTGGAGCTGCTTTTTTGCTGTTATCTCCGTTGAAGATGGGCCTGCTAGAGCTGTATTGGAAGGGTTTTCGGGGCCAAGAAGTGTCTGTCAAAGGTGTTTTGAATTGGTATATAAAGCCTGGAAGATTTGCTAAGGCAGTTATCGTTGAACTTATTGTAGGTGGAGGAGGTTGGCTCCTTGGTATTTTGGCTGCCGCTCCCAGTGTGCTGTTTTTGATTTCTATGGGAGGGTTTGCCAGCGGGAATACCAGCCTGATGTCTTTGGTAGCCTTGATCTATTATACCTTGCTGTTTGTAGGATTGCTCTGTGGATTTTAT
The DNA here is from genome assembly GCA_041830595.1 of Evtepia sp. GTDB lineage: Bacteria > Bacillota > Clostridia > Oscillospirales > Oscillospiraceae > Evtepia. The sequence continues at coordinate 412 of JBHAQX010000109.1, read as the reverse complement.
TGCTATACCCTGCTCCTTCCGTTGGCCTATTGCCTGGCTGCTCAGCCGGGCTATAGCCTTGGAAAAGTGGTTCAGCGGGGCTTTGCCAGTGTACAGGGATACCGGAAAAAGTTCTTCTATTTTCGCTTGAGTATGCTGCCATGGAATATTATTTCCCGTCTTACGGGGGGAATGGCAGATATGTATATTTTCCCCTACCTTAGCTTTGCCTCGCTGGAATTTTTGCAAGAGGTAGCCAAGGAAAAGCAAAAGAGAGCGGAAGCCCCAACCGTAGATATCAGAGTGTAATGAAAAAATCCCCTTGGACCATGGTCCAAGGTGATTTTTATGTACCCAACTGGAAGAAAACGCCCGCAGCTGCGGCGCAGATGAGGTAAACAGGAATGGGAACTTTTTTTAGGGCAGGAATTAG
>JBHAQX010000108.1:0-8403 GCA_041830595.1 Evtepia sp. | reverse complement strand
GGAAATAGTCAATGCAGACTCAACGAAGACCTACTTCGATGTAGTGGCAGCCTTTTACCCTGTTGCAGGCGGCACCCAGGGACAAAAATATGTGCTTCGTTGGGTTTTGCAGAGCCTGTTACCCTTCTAGCAGACCAAGAGCTTACTGGCTATGCCTACTTTGAGTTTCAATACGAAGACCAGGGTGGTACTGCAGCTGGCACGCAGTGGAAGATTTCCGTAGGTGCTGAGGGCAATGCGGAGAAGACCATCAATGTTGATGCTCCGGGTACGGGCACAGAGCCGATTACAGGGACCGGGGCGCACAACCAAGAGCCTGCTCCCATTTTCGATAGGGTTTATAAAACCGGTGATGGGCTTAAAAAGGGCGGGGAGCCCTACATGATCTGGACAGTGCCGCTCAATCCCAATTTGGATCCGGATTTGAGTGCGGGAGGAGCACTAGCTCTTACTATAGAAGACACATTTGAAACTGAAATGGCAATGATGCCCTTATATCAGATTAATTATGGCGATAGAGATACAGTAACCGATACCGTTCTGCACGCTACCGGGTCGAATGGTATTTTTAAGGCAGATAGCCAAAGCGACAATATCGGCTATTTCAAGCTCTACTATGTTGACTATGAAAAAGCTTGGAGCAAGACCTATGAGTCATTTGGTGGCATAAACCAACCCCAGGTAAATCTGGGCGGTAAAACACTGCAGGAGTATCTGACGGAGAAAGCAAGACAAACGATTCCGACGTTTGACCCGCTCACCACCGCTATGACCTGGGATACCTACAAGTACTTTGCTCAGTTTTATAACAACACATATGCACAGGTGCTAACTGTTTTTCAGGCTGCATTACCGGACACTCGTACTGTATTTACCTACGATACATATAGTGCAGTTTTGTGGAGCACCGCGTGGGCAGATGAAAATGCGAGCGCGCCATTGGGGGACTATGGCCTCACGCCTGTGCCCAGTAGCATGGTGAAGAGCATTACCCTCAAGAGTGGCGGAAAAGGCTTTACCATTAAAATGGCGAAAACAGCCTTTGATGATGATGCAACAAAAGGTAAGAGCATAGTTTTGTTTTATGCCACAAAGCCATTGATGGATACGGAGACAACGCAAAAAAACAAGGTTACCTTTTCTGGTAGCGGAGGAAGCCCATCTGCAGGAGGACAGATTGACTTGGTGCAGAGTGGTGGAGGTGCCAGTTCAACGAGAAAGCTATTCACCTTCTACAAGGAAAATGCAAGTGAAACGCCCCTTCCTGATGCAAAGTTTGAATTATTTGAGGGTGCGACAAGATTGGGAGAGGCTATATCAGGAACCAGTGGCGACTTGAACTTTGAAGTGGCCCAGAAAAAGGAAAATGTTGTCTACAAGCTGAAAGAGCTCACGCCACCTACAGGATATGAGCCTCTTGGTCAGGAAATTTATTTTATATTTGATAAAACAGCCCAGAAGACCATTCCTACAGATGCAAGTGGCATGGCTCTGAATCCGATCCCCCCATATATTAGAACCATTGATGGGAGAGAGGGCTTTGCGGTTGTCAATACCCCTACATCAGGTACAACCCCTCTCACCGTAGACTTTGGCCTTTCTAAGAGATTATTCGGTGCAGATGGTGTTGAAGTGCTAGCTGGCTTACCCGCCTTTACATTTGAAGCCAAGCTGCTATCTAACAACAAGGCAAATGTAACTGGCTTGGATAGCAATAAAACGGTTACGCTGCAAAGTGAACAGGACGGTTCGATGCGGAACTTAAGTCCTGTTACGATTAAGGCTGCTGGTACTTACAAATTTGGGGTGGTTGAGGTACAACCAGGCTCTCCCGATGGCTATGAGCGAGATCTAAACGTCATCACCGTTACCATTGTGGTGAAGGAGGATAGTGGGGCACTGGTTGTAGAGAGTAAGACATATACGAAAAACGGGTATGTGCTCACGCCGACGAACGAAAATAATAGTGAATTTGTCAACAAGGAAAAGGACGGCCTGATTGAGTTTTTTGGGCTAAAGGTGGTTAAGACACTTAGCACAAACCTTCCCAGTTTTGACTTCCGTCTGACCTATCTGAAAGAGGAAACTACTACGGCCAACGGTGGTGAGCAACCAGATCCTCTTATTGGCAATGGTGGCATCTATCAAAATGCTGCAGATGGCAAAATTACCTTTGATAACATTAAGGTAAACCAGGCTGGCAAATATGTGTTTGGTATAGAGGAGATCATCCCTGCCAATACCTCGGGTTATCAGTTTGATCAGACAAAGTTTATGGTTACCGTTACCGTAGATGCAGCACTGGAAGTAGCCAATGTTAAGGTTGAGAAAAGAACGGCAGGTAGCCCAGAGATGGTTCCTGACCTTAAATTTACCAACGTTCCCAAGCAGTATATCCAGGTGAAAAAAGTAGATGCTAAGGACCCCACAAAGGCCTTGCCCGGTGCGGTCTTTGAACTCTATGATTTTGAGTCAAGCAGTCTTACTAACCCTATGCCGGTTGATCCTACGAACAGCGAGGTGACAGGACGGCAGAGGGGAACCCTCATTGCGACAGTAACGACAGGTGCGGACGGAATCGCAACCTTTGAGCTACCGTTTGACTCAGCGCAAAATGCCTATAAGTGGGATGAGCATCAGTTTACTATTGTAGAGCAAACCCCTCCTTCTCAGTATACCAGTGAAAAGGTTGGAGAAATTGTCTTTCGAGTGGATGAAGATGGCAAGATCAGCGGAGCAGCTGGCAGTTGGAACAACTGGCTCCATGATAAGGACACCCAATGGCTGACAGGAGCTGCTAACTGGAAGGATCAAGAGGTTGACAAAAAATATGTTACCATGGAAGGGGATCAGATTACCTTTGTGGTGAAAAATGATCCCAAAACCACAACGCCACCTTCCGGCGGAGGGAACCCCGCACCTGCTTCTGTCACCCTGAGCGCAACAAAAACCTTGGATGGAAAGCAGCCTGGCGATGTTAAGTTCAGCTTCCAGCTCAAAGACAGCAGCGGGAAAGTGCTGGAAACGGTGCAGAACACCAGCGGTGGTCAGGTGACCTTCTCCTCTTTGGAGTTTAAGAACGCCGGAACCTACAACTATACGATCTCCGAAGTGGTGGGTACGGAGGGCTATACGTATGACAATAAGAGCTATGCCGTCACGATTGAGGTAACAGAGGGTAGCAGCAGATTGAATGCAACGGTATCCTATGAGCAGAAGGGCGGCGGCACAGGCGCCACTGCTCCAACCTTTGAAAACAAGACGATTCCTGCCACGGAGCTGACCCAGATCAGTGTCAAGAAGGTGTGGGAAGTTGGAGCAGGGCAGAGCTATCCCGCTTCCGTTACCGTGCAGCTATTTGAGAATGGTACGGCCTATGGTCCGTCTGTTACCCTGAATACTGCAAACAACTGGAGCTATACTTGGGATAAGTTGGATAGCAAGAAAAACTGGTCTGTGGACGAGGTAGCGGTGCCGGAGGGATATACAAAGGCCATTAGCAAAGACGGCACGGTTTATACCATTACCAACCGGCACAATGAGCATACGCCGGACAGAACACCGGCTCGCGTCATACTGGGTGCCAACAAGACTTATAACGGTGGTCTGCCAGGCAATGCGGCTTTTCAGTTCATTCTTTTCAATGAAGCTGGTGTGCAGATTGAAACCAAGCGCAACAATGAAAGGGGCACAGTAAGCTTTAGCGAAATTAGCTACAACCAGGTGGGAACCTACCGTTATCGGATTGAAGAGGTGGCAGGTAGTGTCCCTGTGATTAACTACGACACTTCAGCATATGAGGTAGAGGTTGTCATTGGCCTAGAAGGGGATCGCTATGTCCTGTCTTCGTTGAACTACTACTTGCTGGATGCCAACGGAAATCGGGGCACAGCCTTGGGTACTCTTCCAACCTTTCAGAATACGAGCCGGCCGGTAACCCCGGAAGACCCGGAAGAATTTGTAGAGGTGGATGAGGACGGAACTCCCCTTGGCTCCTGGGTTCCCGACGAGAACGGGGAGTGGGTATTTGTCCCTGATGAGGATGTGCCCTTAGGGAATGGCAACCTACCTCAAACCGGAGACAGTGCGCCTGTGTTCCTTTTCACAATGCTCACGGTATTGTGTGGGGTTGGCAGTGTAGGTTTGCTCGTTACTAGTAGAGTGACAAGACGCCGCCATTGAGTTTTATTTTAATACAATGCAAAATCCCCGGCTTTGCCCTTTGAGCAAAGCCGGGGATTTTCTTGGTAAAGCAGGTGAATCTGTGAAGAGAACTTGTCAGAAGAGGAAGTATCTGTTACTATGATAAGGTTAGGTGGTGAGGGGATGAAATACAATTTTGATGAGCGGATTGATCGACAGGGTACCGACAGTGTCAACGTAGAGGAATACGAGGCGGCACTGTTCGGTGGGGAGCCGGTATCCTATCCCTGTAAGAAAGAGGACATCATACGCATGTGGGTGGCTGACATGGACTTTGCTACCCCTGATGTTGTCATTGATGGCATCAAGAAGCGCTTGGAACAGCGTATCTTTGGGTACACGAGAGTGTTCGATCCCGGTTATTATGAGGCTTTTTCCAGCTGGACCCAGCGCCGCTATGGTTGGCAGTGCAAGCGGGAGGAGCTAGTGACATCTGGGGGTGTGGTTCCTGCCCTAGATGAATTGGTAGAGTACATTTGTGCCCCAGATGAGAAGGTTTTGATCTTTACACCCAGCTATGGGCCCTTTCAAAAGGCAGCACAGAAGAATCGGCGTGACCTAATCTGTGCAGAGCTGCAAAAGCAGGGCAGTGAGTATCACATTGATTTTCAGGACCTGGAGAGGAAACTGGAGGATCCGAAACTGCGTCTTTGTATTTTCTGCAATCCCCATAATCCAACAGGACGGCTCTGGACAGAGGAGGAGCTTAGAACGTTTGCAGATTTGTGCATCCAACGTGATATCTGGATCATTTCCGACGAAATCCACTGCGACTTATTGCGCAGTGGAAAGCAGCATACACCTCTGGCAAAGCTTTATCCCAACTATCAAAAAATCATCACCTGCATGGCACCCAGTAAGACCTTTAACATTGCAGGACTGATGTTTTCCAATGTGATCATTCCGGATGAAACCCTGCGCAACACTTGGCTGCGGAGGCATCATAATTCGGATAACCCCTTGAGTTTGGCAGCCTCTCGTGCCGCCTATGAGGCGGGGGAGCCTTGGCTCAAGGAGCTCCTTGCCTATATCGATGGCAACTTAGAGGTTGTGAAAGAGAGCATAGACAAAAACCTGCCAAAGGCAATCTTTGCGATTCCAGAGGCGACGTACCTTGCTTGGATTGACTTGAGTGCCTACTTTCCCCCAGGGGAAAACTTGATTCGCTTTTTTGCAGAGCGGGCAGGGGTGCTGGTGGAGGATTGCTCTATGTTTGTAGGCAATGGCGATGGCTGCATTCGTCTCAATCTTGCCTGCCCACGAGATGTGGTAGAAGAGGCCATGAACCGGATTTGTAAGGCGGTCAATGAAAAGTAGGATGCTACTCTTAAAGTAATGATAACTCTAGCAAAGAAAAGAAGGTGGCGTAGTTGTTTTTATCATACTGCAAGCGATTTCTGCGTTTGCTCATTGGTTTATTTTGTTATGGTGCTGGAGTTTATCTTGTGGTGCAGGCCAATGTGGGGCTTGCACCGTGGGAGGCCTTTAGTTCAGGGCTTGCCATTTTAACTGGAATTAGCTTTGGTAATATCGTTGTACTGTCAGGCCTGGCCATTATCGGCATTGACATTCTTCTAAAAGAAAAAATTGGATTTGGAACCATCCTGAATGCCGTGTTGATTGGTGAGGTATTCAACCTCATTGCATACTTTGACCCGATTCCGAAAATGCAGAGCTTTGCCAGTGGCATTGGCCTGTTGCTACTGAGCCAAGTGATCATTGCTCTGGCCAGTTTTCTGTATATTGGTGCCGGTCTTGGCTGTGGTCCTCGTGATGCCTTGATGGTAGCCCTTGGAAAGCGGTTTTCCAAAGCGCCTATCGGTTTGATCCGTGGTGCTCTAGAAGGATCCGTCCTTCTCATCGGATGGCTTATGGGGGCTAAGATTGGTATTGGTACCGTGATTGCTGTGTTTGGCATTGGTTTTATTATTCAGTTTACCTTCCAACTGCTGCGTTTTGATGTGAAAGCGGTGCAGCACGAAAACCTTGCCGATACCGTTCGCTTATGGAGCAAGGGAGGACAGACCGAGGTTCTGGCCGAGGAAATATAAGGATATCATATATGAAAAGCCCGCTTCAGTGCAGTGACTGAGGCGGGCTCATTTATGCTCCATTTGAGGGCTGACCTTCTTCCGCTTCCAGCTCTTTTAGAAGTTTTTGGTCGGATTTGGAGGATAGGTCAAGCTTTTGAAAGAGATCGGGCCGTCGGTCTCGGGTTCGTAAAATGGACTGCTTTCTGCGCCATTTTTCAATGTTAGCGTGGTGGCCAGAGAGGAGAATGGGGGGGACACTTCGATCCTGCCAGACCTCCGGTCGCGAGTAGTGGGGGTGCTCCAGCATGCCATCCCAGTGGCTTTCATTGATGAAGCACTCCGGGTCAGAGAGCACCCCTGGAACCAGCCTGCATACGGCATCGGCCACCACCATAGCAGGGAGTTCGCCCCCGGTCAGAACATAGTCGCCGATGGAAATCTCCTCATCCACACAGGCATCGATGAAGCGCTGGTCAATGCCCTCATAGTGGCCACAAACAAGAATCAGACGCTGGTAGTCGGCCTGGAGCCGTTTGGCATCCGCCTGCACAAAAACCTTGCCAACGGGAGAGAGGTAGATGGTATGGAGCCGCTCGCCGGCCTCCTGGCAGATATGATTCCAGCAATGGTAAAGGGGATCAGCCTGCATCACCGCACCCTTACCCCCACCATAGGGGTAGTCATCCACCTGTTTTTGCTTATTTTTGGTATAGTCTCGAATCTGATGGCATTCAATGCGGATGATCCCCCGCTCCTGGGCACGGCCTAGAATGGACTCACAGAGCATATCACCCACGACATCAGGGAAAAGCGTCATAATATCAATGCGGTACAAGGGCTCACATCCCTTCAATAAGGCGTACAGTAAGATAGCCCTCGTCCACGTTTGTCTCCAAGACAAAGGCGTCAACTGCAGGGATCATATACTCCCGCTCGCCACCGGTCACGACGTAAACCTCGTGGGCAGGTGGCGTGAGGATATCGGAAATCTTACCTAACACTCTTCCGGTGTCGGCTTCCCGGACTTCAAGGCCAAAGAGGTCTTGGAGAAAGTGTTTGCCCTGGGGCAGCTTGGCATCCTCCCGGTCGATGAACAGCACTTTTTCCTTCAGCCTCATGGCGGCGTTGACATCTGAAACATGTTCAAATGTTAGTAGCACATTTTGTTTGTGTATCCGAGCAGTGGAGACAGAAAGGGGCTTTTCATCCACATAAAATGTATCAAACTGCAACAGAAACTCTGGACCATCACACCAGGGGACCACCTTCAGTTCCCCGTTGATGCCGTGGGTATTGACGATTTTTCCTGCTTCCAAATAACGTTTTTTCATTGGACATACCTTCCTTGTGTCAGCAATGCATACAATGAAACATGGGAAAAGTGGCGGAGACAACAGCTGTCCCGCCACCCTTTAGTCCATAATTTCAATGGAAACCTTCTTGCCCTGGCGCTGGGCGACAGAGCGCATCAGCGTGCGGATTTCCTTGGCAATTCGGCCCTGACGGCCAATCACCTTGCCCATATCGCTGGGGTCAACCCGCAGTTCCAAAACAACGGAGCCCTCAGACTCGGTCTCTTGCACATCCACGGCATCGGGATGCTCAACCAGGCTCTGGGCGATATAAGTGAGAAGATTCTTCATGAGTCCTCCTCTTAGATGGCGCCGGCTTTTTTCAGCAGAGACTTGACGGTCTCTGTGGGCTGTGCACCGGTCTTGATCCAGGCCTGAACGCGCTCTGCGTCAACCTTAACTTCTGCAGGCTGTACCAGGGGGTTGTAAGTACCCAGCTCCTCGATGAAACGACCATCACGGGGATAACGGGAATCCGCAACCACAATACGATAGAAGGGCTTCTTCTTAGCACCCATTCTACGAAGTCTAATTTTTACCATTTCAATTCACCTCCAACAAGATATCAAAACATAAACCTATGGAAACGTCCGAGAGACGATTGCCAACCAAATGATTAGAAGGGCAGGCCGGGAATGCCCTTGCCAAATTTGCCAAAGCGCTTTTTTCCACCGCCCAGCTGGCGGCCCATTTGCTTGGCAAGTTGTTGCATCATGTCAAACTGTTTGAGCATGCGGTTAATATCTACCACCTGCATCCCACAGCCAGCAGCGATGCGTTTTTTCCGATTGCTGTTCAGCAGAGCCGGATTCTCT
>JBHAQX010000107.1:0-4454 GCA_041830595.1 Evtepia sp. | reverse complement strand
GGCCAAACGCCTGGGTCGTTTGGGGGATGTGCGCTATCGGGAGCTGGTGGAGGAGATTGAGCAGTTCCCGGGTATGGTGCAGCGGGCTATTGACCTAAATCCTCACATTCAGGATTTGGCAGTGACCTATCATAAGAAGGAGAACATCTTTTTCATCGGACGCTATCTTGACTATGGCGTCTGCATGGAAGGCTCTCTCAAGCTAAAGGAGATCTCCTATATCCACTCGGAGGCCTATGCCGCCGGGGAACTCAAGCATGGCACCATCGCTTTAATTGATGACGGCCGTTTGGTGGTTGCCCTAGCCTGTGTGGAAGCCCTCTTTGATAAAATGATGAGCAATATCCAAGAGGTGAAGGCCAGAGGTGCAGAAGTGCTGGGAGTTGCCCTGGAGTCAGATGGACGGATTCTGGACGAGGTGGATGACGTGATTACCGTTCCGCGGACAGACGCTCTATTTAGCGCTATTCCAGAGATTATTCCCCTACAACTTTTTGCCTACTATATCGCCAAAGAAAATGGCTGTGACATTGATAAACCAAAGAATTTGGCAAAATCCGTTACCGTTGAATAAAGGAAGAAGGGATTCCATGAGAAATTATCAGCAGGAGTTTGACCGTCGGGTCTCTTTTATTCGGCAGGCAGTGGACGAGGCCGGAGCCAAAGGGATCATTTTTGGCAATAGCGGCGGGAAGGATTCCGCTCTGGTGGGTATCTTGTGCAAAGCGGCCTGTGAGAATACCCAGGGAATCATTATGCCCTGTTCTTCACAGCGGAATTTCGGCTCCGATATGGAAGATGGCAGAGCCCTTGCCGATCAGTTTGGCATTCCAACCAGAGTGGTGGATTTGACGGCCCAAAAGGAACTAGCAGTAAAGAATTTGCAAGAGGTGACCAGCCTTTCTGATGCTGCGGTAAGTAACATTGCCCCGAGGCTTCGTATGATCACCCTGTATGCCATTGGAGCCTCGGAGAATTGTTTGGTTGCCGGGACGGGAAACCGCAGTGAACGCCATATGGGTTACTTTACCAAATGGGGGGATGGGGCCTGCGATTTTAATCCCATTGCCGATTTGTGCGCCACAGAGATTTTTGAGTTTTTGCGGTATCTAAAGGCTCCTGCAAATATTATCGAGAAGGCCCCTTCGGCCGGCCTTTTTGAAGGACAGACCGATGAGGCGGATATGGGAGTGACCTATGCTGCCATCGACCGGTATCTAAAAGAAGGCAATGCAAGCCCGGAGGATTTGGCGATTATTGAGCGCTACCACCGCTCCAGTCAGCATAAGCGCAGCGGCACAAAGTTCTACAGCGAATAAAAGAAGCATACAAGCTTATAGGAGAGCAGCCCTTTTGATCAGGGCTGCTTTTCTGTTTGGACAAAACAATCTACTAGGCTAGGAAAAATAATTAAGTAAAAAAATAAAAAGAAAAGATTGATATGGTTGTTTTTTGGTGTCTAATGTTATAAAATCAAAAAAAGCGTCGATTTTATTAAAAATTTGTTTCCAAAAGAAAGGGTGTTGATGATGAGAGGGAGAATTCTTTGCCTGCTTTTAGTGTTTCTTTTTGTTTTAGGTGGATGTAGCACAACGGAGTCGGGTGCGGGGGAACCATCCAGCTTAGATCCTGAAAACCCGGTAACAATCACCTTATGGCATTACTACCTAGATGAGAATAAAATTGCCTTGGAGCAAGCAGTAAGCCGCTTTAATCAGACCGTTGGGATGGAGCGGGGTGTGATTGTGGAAGTGGTTGCCAAGGGCACTATCGCAGAGCTGGAAGAGGCTGTTACAAACTCTGCGGAGGGGATTGTTAACGCAGCCCCTATGCCCAACATCTTTTCTTCCTATCCGGATAAAGCAATGGAAATTGATGCGATGGGTATGCTTTGTGACCTCAATGCTTACTTTACGCAGGAAGAAAAGGATCGCTATGTAGCCGATTTTTTGGCGGATGATGTGTTTGAGGGAGAGCGGTTGCTGCTGCTTCCCATTGTGAAAAGTACAGAAGTTTTTTACTTAAATGCAACAGGCTGGGAAGAATTTGCGAAAGAGAGCAATTACAGCGTAGATGGGCTGGGTACTTGGGAAGGGATTTATGATGCTGCCAGGGCCTACTACCAGTGGACGGATGCGCAAACACCGGAGCAAGCTGGGGATGGACGCAGCTTCATGGGTTTTGATTCCGTAGCCAATTATATTATAGTTGGGAATAAGCAGCTGGGTGTTGATATTATTGATGCCAAAGGGAACCAGGTGATACTGGACCGCAAGGTACTCAATAGGGTTTTTAGCAATTACTACAATGGGTTTAGTTTGGGATATTTCAATGCCATATCGAAGTTTCGCTCCGATGATATTAAGGCAGGGGGGTTGATTTCTTATGTAGGATCAACCTCAGGCGCAGCCTATTTTCCAACTTGGATTGAGGAAGATAACCAACAGATTGACATTGATTTTTTGCCCTTAGCATATCCTGTATTTGAGGGTGGAGAGGCCTATGCTATCCAGCAGGGTGCCAGCATGTGTATTGCAAAGGCCAGTGAGCAGGAGGAAGAGGGCTCGGCCCTGTTCCTAAAGTGGTTTACATCTGAGGAGGAGAATATAACCTTTGCGATGAGCAGCGGATATCTGCCCGTACAGCAGTCGGCCTACAGCAGTGTGGAGTTTGAGAATGCGCTGGTGGAGATGGAGCAGGGGAACCCTGGAGATCGCAATGTGGCCCAGGTGTATAAAATTGCGTTGGGTCAAATCACCAGGGCAAAGACGTATGCGGCAAAACCGTTTGAGGGGAGCTATCGTGTGCGTGCGCTATTGCAAAAACTCTTGCTCGAGGAGGGGCTGCAAGGCCGCCAGGTGATAGAGGACCTGAAAGGCCAGGCATTGAGCGAATCCGAACTGTTGGAGCATCTCAACACGGAAGCGGCCTTTGAGAGATTTCTTTCTGAAGTAGAGAAACAACTAGAGGATTTAGAGATTACATCTGTTATGAAGTAGGAAATGGAAAAGGATACATTCCGATGAAAAGAACTCTAAGCTTGCGAAATCAGCTGAGTATATGGTTGGCATTGCTTGTGTTGCTGCAAAGTGCGGCATTGATTATGGCACTGATATTTTCCAATGTATTTTTGCTTCTGGATGCAGATGCATTTTTAAAACTGAAAAATACAACCCAAATGCGATCGGAAGGGGTTAACGCTGCGTTCGGTCAGGTGGTATACAACGTAGCAACGCAGACGAGGCGGCTCAATGAGGAACTCTTGTTGTTGGCCCAAACCAATGGCTATGAGCTCCAAGGAATCTATCAAAATGATGCAAGCTATGAAGAAACGGTTTTGGTAGCGGGAGAGTCTGTTCTTTCCCTACTCCGCAATAATCAGGTGACAGGAGCATTTTTTCTTCTCAATGGGTCAAATAAAAATGTGGAGAATGGAAATGCCCATGCTGGCATCTACCTGCGAAATTCCACACCAGGCGGTTCTGGGCAGGGGCAAGAAAACTTGCTATTGGAAATGGGACCCGTCTCTGTTGCAAAGGAGTATCACATTCCCACCAGCATCCGCTGGAGTCTGGATATCTTGCTTGAACAAGAGGATCCCCGAGCGTCTATTTATACAAAGCCCATATGGGCAAGTAAAGAAAAGCCAAAGGTGAGCTTAGAGCACTATGGCTATTGGTCAAAGCCAATGGACATACTGAGAGACAACCGGTTCGTCGTCTGCCATTCTCTTCCGGTTTTTGATGAGAATGGGCAGGCGTTTGCCGTGCTGGGCATAGAGCTTGATGTGACTTACTTTACCCAGACCTACCTGTCCAGCGCCGATCTCATGTATCCCAATAGCTTTTATATTATCACAGAGCAGCAGGCGGGTGAGCTGCCCCTTAGCTGGCTAATTCCGGGAGGGCCCCTTGCCCAGGTCTATTTGCAGGAGAAGAATTCTCAATCCCTATCTTCAGTGAACGCTGGGGTGGAAGAAATCTATAGGACCTCCATTCATGGGTTGGGAAAGATGTACAGTGTTGTTGCACCATTAAGTGTGTACAGTAAAAATTCTCCCTTTGCTGGGGAGGATTGGTCTCTGGTCAGCTTTGTGCCACAGGATGAATTGCACCATGGAACCATCGTTGTGCGACAGAATTTGCTCATTAGTATTGTGGTCACCACATTACTCTCTTTTGTCGTGATTTTTATTATTATTTATTTTGCAACTAGAAAGATAGCAGGTCTATCAAAGTATGTCTCGGCACTGTCTCCCTATGATGAGATTCGAATACGGCGGACAGGGATGCAAGAGATCGATGAGTTATCTGCAGCGGTGGAGATGCTCAATGAGAGCGTGATCAATGCATCTAAGACAACATCAAAGATTTTGGATATGTCTCTTCTGCCCATCGGGGGTTTTGAGCGCTTGGAGGAGCAGAACCATGTGGTAGTAACCAGCTATGTGCGTG
>JBHAQX010000106.1:0-2623 GCA_041830595.1 Evtepia sp. | reverse complement strand
CAGCGATGATGCGGGCGGTGGGAGACTCGAAGCGGCCCCTTTACTTTATCCTGATTACCGCTTCCCTCAATGTTGTGCTGGACATTCTTTTCATGGGGCCTCTCAACTGGGGGGTTGCCGGCGCAGCTTGGGCTACGGTGATTGCCCAGGTGACCAGCTTTGCAGTGGCACTGCTCTACGTCAATCGGCATAAAGCCCTCTATGGACTGGTACTGACCCATCTGTATATAAAGATGGACAAGCTAAAAAACATGCTCCGCCTTGGCATTCCCACTGCAATACAAATGACCCTGGTGGGTATTTCTTGGATGACCATGACGTTTTTAGTCAATGCGTATGGCGTAGAGGCCTCTGCTGCCTCAGGAATTGCAGCAAAAGTGCGGGATATGTCACAGCTCTTTACGATTGCAATGGGATCGGCTGCCTCTACTATGGTCGCCCAGTGCCTAGGAGCGGAACAGTATGACAGAGCGAGCCGGTCGGTACATGTGGCCATGCGGATTACCATTGGTGTAGCCCTGGTGCAGATTTTGTTGGTGGAACTGTTTGCGCCGGCGTTGGTGGGTCTGTTCAATCCCAATGAACTGACCACCCAGTTGGCTGTACTGAACCTGCGGATCGAAATTCTAGCCCAGGTGTTCTATGCAAGCTTTATGGTCTACAATGCGCTGGCCATCGGGGCAGGGCATACGCTGTTTGCTCTGGCGTCCAGCATTATGAACAGCATTGTGGCTCGATTGATTCTAGCCCTCGTGTTCAACCACTATTTTGGGCTGGTGGGTATTTTCTGGGCCTGTATGATCGCTCCCGTCGCCTCGGTGCCCCTGGGTTACCTCTATGAAAAAAGTGGAATTTGGCGCAAGTCCTTAGTGAAAGAGGCGGATGTGCAGCAGCTAGGTGTTTGACAATAAGAAAACAGCAGGGGCACCAAATTTGGTGCCCCTGCTGTTTTTGAGAGGGTTAAATAAGTAACAGACTTAAACAAAACGAACGGCAGTGCCGTACGCGATGACTTCTGCTGCACCCTGCATGACGGAAGAACCGCTGTAGCGCAGGCACACAATAGCATCGGCCCCCAGAGCGGTTGCCTCTTCCACCATACGCTTGGTGGCGAGAGCTCTAGCCTCATTCATCATCTCGGTATAGGCCTTAAGCTCACCACCGATGATGGTTTTAAAGCCCTGAGTCATATCCTTAATTGCGTTTTTGGACTGGATGGTGCTGCCTTTTACAAGGCCAATGGTCTCCAGCTCTTTGCCGGAAACGGTTTCAGTAGTTACTAAGATCATCTTCTTCGCCACTCCTTATTTCTTGAATTCGCTCCCGCAGAACAAAGAGCATTCCCCAGGCCAAAACGAAGGGGACTGCAATACCAAGAATCTTAAATAATATGGGAAGTCCGGGGACGAAGAGATAGATCGCTGCCCAAAGGACCATCCACAAAACGCAGAAAGCAGAGATAAGAATGGGTGCAATCAACTTTTTAATCTTCACAAGGCCCTCCCCCCCACCAAAAGATTTGGATTGTCCGCAGACAAAACCAAAACAAGTCTTTGGTCTGTTGCGGTTTATGCGAGTACGTTCCTAAATAGTATAAACTGAGAGGGAAATAAGGTCAATGGACGTTCACAAGTGGAGACTTGCTGTTAACAAGTGTTCGAACGTGGAAAGGACCAATACGGCGATCCGAACGTTCCTAGACTCGGCTTATGAACCTCCGCCGCTTCCCATGAGGAGAGAAAGAATGGCCTTTTGCACATGGAGGCGATTTTCCGCTTCGTCAAAAATCTCATCTGCGTGGGCCTCAAAGATATCCGCTGTGATCTCTTCCCCCCTGTGGGCGGGAAGGCAGTGCTGTACCATGCAAAAAGGGTTTGCAACTGCCATCATCTCATCATTGATCTGAAAGCCTTGAAATGCCTTCATTCGATAAGCCATTTCTGCCTCCTGGCCCATAGAGGCCCAGACGTCGGTGAAAATAACATCCGCATTGCGTGCGGCCTCCATCGGATTGTCAGTTAAGGTAAACAAGGCACCGGGACGAGAGGTAGCGAAGGCAAAGTCCAGTACAGTCTGGTGGGGCCGATAGTCGGGGGGAGTGGCCACAGAAACATCCATGCCACATTTCAGGCAGCCAACAATCATGGAGTTTGCCATGTTGTTGCCATCGCCGATGTAGCAGGCCTTTAGGCCTTGTAGCTTGCCCTTGTGCTCCCGAATCGTTAGCAAATCCGCCAGAACTTGGCAGGGGTGGGCAAAATCCGTAAGGCCATTGATGACGGGGATGTCAGCATACTTTGCCAGGGTTTCCACTTCCTCTTGGTCAAAGGTGCGGATCATAATCCCGTCACAGTAGCGGGAGAGAACCCGAGCCGTGTCTTCTGGGGGTTCTCCTCGTCCAATCTGACTCTCGTTACCGGAGAGATAGATGCCGTGCCCCCCCAGTTGATAGATACCCGTTTCAAAGCTTACTCTGGTGCGGGTTGAGTTTTTTGCGAAAATCATAGCAAGGGTTTTCCCTGCCAGATAGGGGTGGGCAATGCCCTTTTTTTGCTTGTCTTTTAGGTCGGCTGCCGTATCCAAGATACGTAGGATATCGGCTCCGCTCAGGTCCAACAGTTTG
>JBHAQX010000105.1:0-10529 GCA_041830595.1 Evtepia sp. | reverse complement strand
GTGTCTGCCAAGGATTTGGGCACAGGCAAAGAGCAGCATGTGACCATCACTTCCTCCACCAATATGTCCAAGGAAGATGTGGAGAAGGCAGTGCGTGAGGCCGAGCAGTTTGCAGAGGAAGACGCAAAGCGCAAGGAAGAAGTGGAAATTCGCAACCAGGCCGACCAGATGGTCTACCAGGGTGAAAAGACCTTGGAGGATATGAAGGATAAGATTGATGAGGCCGACAAGGGCAAGCTGGAGGCCGGTATGGAGAAGGTAAGAGAGGCTCTGAAGGGCACCGATACCGAGGCCATTAAGGCTGCCACAGAGGAACTGACCAAGGACTTCTACGCCATCAGTGAAAAGCTCTACCAGAATACCGGTGAGGCGGCCCCTGGCCCTGACATGGGCGGCGCAGCCACTGGAGACAGTGATCCCACTGTGGTGGATGCCGACTACACCGTGGTAGAAGACGATAAGAATAACTAAGGCTAAGAGGGGATCAGAGGAAAGCCTTGAGAGCTTCTGCTAGGGGCGGCCAAAGGCCGCCCCTATTGGGGCGCATACGAGAGAGAAAGGAATACCGTGCAGACCGTGGTTTGACCGGTCTGTTAAGCGAGGTGAGATAAATGGCAAATGAAACAAAGCGAGATTATTATGAGGTGCTGGGGGTTTCCAAGGGAGCCAGTGATGCAGAGCTTAAGAAGGCCTACCGTAAGCTGGCCAAGGAGAGCCATCCAGACCTTCACCCTGGAGATAAAGCCGCAGAGGCACGCTTTAAGGAACTCAACGAGGCCTATGAGGTGCTGTCCGATCCCGAGAAGAGAGAGAAGTATGACCAGTTTGGTCATGCAGGGGTTGACCCCAACTTTGGCGCCGGTGGCGGAGGCTTTGGCGGCTTTGATATGGGGGATATTTTTAGTTCTTTCTTCGGCGGAGGTTTTGGCTTTGGCGGTGATCAGGGACGGCCTCGAAATGGCCCCCAGAAAGGGGCCAATGTCCGTGCCTCTGTCAGCATCACCCTGGAGGAGGCGGCCTTTGGCTGCAAAAAAGATTTGACCGTGTCTCATATGGAGTCCTGTGAGACCTGTCATGGAAGCGGAAGCGAGCCAGGCACCACACCGGAGATTTGTCCCGAGTGTAAGGGAACCGGCAGCGTACGGGTACAGCAGCGCACCATGTTTGGCACTGTGTCCACCACCAGTGTTTGTCAAAAATGCCGAGGTGAGGGTAAGATCATCCATCAGCCCTGCCAGACCTGCCACGGAGCCGGAGCATTGCGGCGGCAGAAAAAGATAACGGTGACGATTCCGGCCGGCATTGACGATGGCCAGGCCATCTCCCTGCGTGGCCAGGGGGATGCGGGAAAGAATGGCGGCAGCTCCGGCGATTTGATTATTGCCGTGCAGGTGAAGCCACATGCCCAGCTCAACCGTGAGGGAACCACCATCTACTTGGATCAGAGCATCAGCTATATCCAGGCGGCCTTGGGCGCAGAGCTGGAGATTCCCTGCTTGGACGGCAAGGTGAAGTATACCATTCCAGAGGGAACCCAGACGGGGACCACCTTCCGCCTGCGGGGGAAAGGTGTGCCCAGTCTAAATGGCCGTGGCCGAGGGGATCAGCTGGTGACGGTGAAAGTTGAAGTTCCCCGTAAGCTTACAGCGGAGCAGAAAGAGGCTTTGCGTAAGTTTGGGGAGGCAATGGGAGATCTTCCAGGTGCCAACCCGGAAGATCCCACGGAACCTCGGGGTTTCTTTGACAAAAAGAAAAAAAAGAAGTAGACTAATAGGCGGGTGTATCACACACCCGCCTATTTTTAATTTTGTGAGGGGACATACATGTTTTTGGCCGATAGCCACACCCATTCCAACTGCTCTCCCGATGGTACAGTGCCCATGGTTGCCATGGCCCAGGGGGCCATCGCCGCAGGAGTCAGCTGCCTGTGCATAACCGATCACTGCGACTTTCTCAGTCTGGATGGAACCCAGCGAACACCGTTTTATAACTGGTCTCCGGTGTTGGCTCAGTTTGAAGAAATGCAGCGCCAGTATGGCACCAGCCTTGACCTTCGTCTAGGACTTGAGTTTGGCATGGGGCATTTAGATCCAGAAGGGGCAAAAAAAGTGTTATCCCAGCCAGGGCTGGACTTTGTCATCGGGGCTGTGCACAATTTAAGGGAAGAACTGGGTGGCAAGGACTTTTACTTTCTAGACTATGAAACAGAAGGGGATTGCTACAGAGCTCTGGATGATTACTTTGCTTCTATGGTAGAACTCTCGAAGGGTGCGTTCTATGATGTCATTGGACATATCATCTATCCTCTGCGCTATATGAGGGGGCAGTATGAAACGCCGATTTCCTTATCTAGGTATACCGATTCCATTCGTCTTGTGATGAAACATGCGGTACAGTCCGGGCGAGGGATCGAGATCAACACTTGGAAGGGGCAGACACTGAAAGAGTGGATCCCCATGTTAAAGCTATATCGGGAGTGTGGGGGAGAGATTGTAACAGTGGGATCCGATGCCCATGCCCCGGGACCGATTGGTGCAGGCATCCGAGAGAGCTACACCATGCTGTCTGACCTGGGGTTTTCCTATGTGACAGTATTTAAGGAGCGAAAAGCAGAATTTGTTAAACTACCATAACGATACAGGAGGAAATGAGATTATGATAGCATTGGGTTGTGACCACGGTGGATTTGAACTAAAGGAGCAGATTAAGGCATATTTGGAAAGTCAGGGCCATGCCTGCCAGGACTTTGGCTGTTACAGCACAGAAAGTGTAGA
Organism: Evtepia sp.; assembly: GCA_041830595.1. Classification (GTDB taxonomy): domain Bacteria; phylum Bacillota; class Clostridia; order Oscillospirales; family Oscillospiraceae; genus Evtepia. The sequence goes on along the minus strand of JBHAQX010000105.1, from coordinate 7,755 downwards.
CTATCCCATCTATGGCAAGGCAGCCGCCCAGGCAGTGGGGGAGGGAAAATGTGACCGTGGTATTGTCATCTGTACCACAGGGATAGGCATTTCCATTTCAGCCAACAAAGTTTCTGGTGTGCGCTGTGCACTATGCAGTGAGCCTTACTCTGCGGAGCTAACCCGTCAGCATAACGATGCCAACATGCTGGCTTTAGGTGCTGGGTTTGTTGGGCTTAAATTGGCCCAGCGGATTGTGGATGTGTTTTTGAGTACCGAGTTTGAAGGCGGCCGCCATGAGCGTCGCGTAGAGCAGATGATGGCAATCGAAAAAGAGGGATAACGAAAAGGGCATCTCCAGCAGGGAAAGCTGGAGATGCCCTTTTTGGAAAAACCGGAAGAATGGCTTAAAAGTGCCTTGCATGTCGGTGCGATTTGTGCTACAATCAGAGACGCATAAAAGACCTGTGCGGGCGTAGTTCATCGGTAGAATGAAAGCTTCCCAAGCTTTAGAGGTGGGTTCGACTCCCATCGCCCGCTCCAGTACACTAGGCTCGAAGACCTTTGGAATTCATTGGTTTTCGGGTCTTTTGTTTTACCAGGATTTGGTGATAAACGGGTTGAACAGACAGGGTGCAAAAATGATGCACGGAAAGCCGAAAGTATTCAGGGGTGGGAAGAGAGAGGATAGAACAATTATCTGGATGTGCCATATAGAAAAAGTCCCGTGAGCAAGAACGTGAAGTCTTGGACAGTTCAATACGAGGTTACGAACGAAGGGGATTTATCTATGGAGAAAGAGCAAGTATTAAGGCTGCTTCCAAAGGACAAGTTTGATATTAGTACAATAGGAGAACTAGTCCGATTAAAGGAGGAAGAAATTCAGAAGATTCTCCCTGAGCTAATAAATTGGATTGTGGACGCAAATTGGCTGGTTGCTACACCGGTTGCAATCGTGCTGGCTAAGAATGAGAGGGTAGTTTTGCCTTATTTGATCAAACTTTTGGCACCTGAACATGAGGATGACGAGTTTAAATTTTTCATTATTAATTTGCTCGTGCCAATGTTATCAACGACTGCACAAGCAGAACTATTACCAAGCATACTCAGAATCTATGAAAACCCAACGAAACTTGAACGCATTGGTTCATATTTTGCGGCAGAAAGCTACCTTGAGCAGTTGCAGAAAAACGGAAGTATTGGCGTATAAGAACGAAAAAAGAAATCCTTATACGGCCGACGCACTGCGGTGCTTTAGGCAGGAAGACAGCGCCCCTAAACGAATGAGGGGCGCTGTCTCTTTTGCTGTTTATACTAACGCTACTGGGGGTCATGTCCCGTCTGCAACATTCCAGACAATTCATTCTGTCCGCAGAGGCGATAGACCATGGTACTCATCTCCGCCCTTGTCAGATTCCCATGGGGATCCAGACGCTTTCCGGGCTTTCCGGTGATCACCCCATTGGCCACCGCCCAGGCCATGGACTCCTTTGCATAGTCGCTTACCTGGTTCTGATCCGCAAAGGCATCCAGAGACATGGCATCCTTGGTTTCCATCTTGCTCCACTGGGTAAAGCGGTACAGTACGGCCACGGCCTGCTCTCGGGTGATGTTGTCTTTGGGCCCAAAGGTACCATCGCCATTGCCATGAATGATATCATTCTCATAGCCCCAAACAACGGCATAATTGGATGCATAAACATCGGTAAAATAATAGTTCGCTGGAAGCTTTGCCTCTGGTCTCCCTGCCTGTCGATAGAGCATGGTGATGAGCTCCGAGCGAATTATATTAGCGTATGGAGAGAAGGTTGTTCGACTCGTTCCCTCCAAAAGCCCCTCATCCCAAATATACTTAAGGGCGGTATAGTACCAATCCTGGGTTTTCACATCCAGATACATCATCCCCGTGTCCCAGTTCTCCCGGTATACCCAATTGCCATTGTAATCCACATACCCACGTTCTGAATCCTTTTCCACCCAGAGATAGTTCCCCACTTCACGGCAGTAAAAGGCATCGGCCACAATTTTCGTGCCATCTCGATTATACTCATCCCAGTACGAGATGCTAAAGTATGTTCCGCTGTCTACAAACTTTCGGTAGAGCACTTTTTGCCGAAGAGCAAATATGGTCGCTAGCCTGTCATTCTCATTAACACAGACGAGAACCCTTCCGTCCGTTGTTCCAATCGCCCTATCACTGCGCAGCAGCTTTCCCTGCTGCACAATCTCTTCCCCCGCTGAAACCACGCCCGTTTTTAAGTTGAGTTCATAGAAGGCATAGAACTTATAGAGATCCTGTCGGTTCCTTTCGTACTGGATCGATAGCACCCCGTCTGCAGCGCCAGAGCGGCCAAGTGTTCGTGTGCTGCTAACCCAAAGGCTTCCGTCGGGCCGGTACACTCTACTTTTCACAGCATTTGTTCCAGAAGCAGAATCAGAAACCTGGGCTACATATCCATAGCCAGGAATCAGTTCTGCGTTAGAAATTCCTTCTATCTTCTTCCCACTGCGATCAATCAGAGTGTTTTTTAAAGAGTTGCCACTGTTCACAATGGTAAGATTTCCATAAAATGGAGCCGCATATGCAAACTGGGGTTTGATGACCCAGGCACCCTTGTCGTCTTTATAGCCATAGAGGCCGTTCTCATCCTGATAAGGGTAGAGGCCTTCTTCTCCCCGAAAAGTCGGAAGATAGCATTCATTCAAATAATAATTTGGGCCAATACCGCTTTGCCCTCTGGCGTAGCCGTGGTAACGAACGGGTAGTGCAAGAGGCTCACCCGATTGGTCAAAGGCGGTTACCCGAAGGTACCCGTCATCCCCAAAATCAAACCCATAGGCATTTCCCTCTTCGTCAAAGAGAATGCCAAGTTGAAAACGACCCAGTTCTTCCCCAATACGGTGTCCCTGAGTATTCCATTTAGCAAGAATCGTTCCGTCTACTCTACAGAGGTTGCCCACGTATTGTGTGACCCCTAACGCAGTCTCTGCTGGTTCACCAACCAAGTGATGCCCACTGTCGTAGTTCTCCTGCCCCATCTCTTTTCCCAGCGCATCGTAGTAAGTCCGAGAAAATCTGATCTGCTGCCCAAGAGCAGTAATTGGAACACGCTGATCCACACTTTCCCCCAGATAGTAGTAGCCCTGAGCACCCGCTGCGTAGTAGGCTTTTGTGCTATCTACATTCTCAATTGTCCTCACTGGCTCCATTTTTTCATTTAGAAACGTAAGCGTTGCTGGATAATATCCTTGGCTATACACAGCCCTGCGATCCATGACTGGATAGAGCACCGGACCCAGGACAGGCATCTCCTCCTCCACGGTATAAGGCCTGGCGGCTGCCGTCAGGGTCCAGTCGCTCTTCCCGTGGACTGTAATGGCCGAGAGCAGTTCCTTTGCCTCCTTCAGCCCCTGTTCCTTTCCAAAAAGGGATTCAAAGGAGGGGAATTCCTCTGGGGGTAGGGTGTAATAGGTAAAGGCGGGTTTTCGTTCCGTGGCCGCCACTGTGGAAAAAGGGATGATGCTAAGCAGCATCAGAGCTGCCAGACACAGGGTGATAAGCTTTTTCATCGTTCTCTCCTCTTTTCTGCCCCATCAGGACTGTTCGGTTAAATCCTCAGGATTCTCGCTCAAAGCTGATATACCGGGTTCCCTGGGTGGTCAGCGTGCCCCCATCTCCCTCGGCCAACATGCCATATTCCTTGGCCGACACATGGAGCTCCACCCGATCGCCAGAGGTGTACTCGAAGGTCACGTAGTAGCTCGTACTGCTGGAGGTATGGTGCATGCCATCTGTCCCATTGTTAGAGTGGTGGTGCTGCGTGACCTGGGTTCTTTTTGTAACAACCTTTGCCGACGCAGGGATTTTAGGCTGGGCATTGTTGTGGGACCACTCTTGTATCCCACGCACAATCACAAACCCAATACCACCCACCACGACAAGAAAAATAAGTCCCACAAAGAACGATGAAGCGTCAAACATACCTGCTCCGGGTATACTATTTGGATTAAATCCAGCCATACATTCTCCCCCTTTTTGTAAGTTATTATAACTTTAACACAGAGAGAAAGAGGAAGGGACGCAAACAAGATTCAACCAATTATTTCCTACATATCTGTCATGCGTTTGAATAGCCCACAGTGTGAGTAAGGACGGGGATCAGGAAAGGCACTAGTTGACAAGCAAGGCTTTCCATACTATAATTCCCTTGTAAACCCGCAAATATACGAGGAAGGAGAAACCATGACGTTTGACAGAGAGAATATGAAAACTGCTGAGAAGCTGCGTGCAGGACAAACTTGTCTGGTACAAGGATTTGGACAGTCGATGACGCCCATCTTAAAATCAGGTCAGGTATGCGAAGTGACGCCGGTGACGGAAGACACAAAGCTGCGGAAACATGATATCGTGCTGTGCCGGGTCAATGGCCATGTTTATCTGCACAAGATAACAGCCATGAGAGGCTCTCGCTACCAGATCTCAAATAACCACAAGCATGTGAATGGCTGGACAGGCAGAAACAATATATTTGGTATCGTAACCAAAATTCTTTAAATTGAATCCCCTGTGTATTGTTTGCTGAGCATGGTGCTCAGCTTTTTTATTGCTCTTCTGCCCTACAAATTTCATGAGATACATGTCCTGTCAGTCGCCATGGTTAGCCTCTGTAGAAAAAGTAGCTTGTTCCGGATAATATCGAATGGTATAATTTGCAAGAATAATGATGCAAATTGCCGAAAATACTTGACTGCAAGTTGATTACTTCTTAACAAAAGCCGGCCGCTCCAACCGTGGCCACGTTTAGTTGGATATCAGTATTACATAGCAGTTACTTTGATTGGAGGAACACATTTATGGCCACAGATATCAAGATATTGAGAAAGCGTGCAGTCACTCTTTATAAAGGCCATTGGAAAACCTTGTGTTTTTCCTCGTTCATCGCAATATTGCCAACCTGTATCGTAGCCATTGTGGATACTATGTTTATAACGCAGCCAACTGTCTTGCAGCCTTTGCTATTGTTTTTTTTCAGTGTTTTGTTTTATCCTGTTGCAACCTTGGGATTATCCTATATGTGCCTTGAAACATGGGAGGAAAAGAGACCAAATCTTCGTATGCTTTTTCACTATTGCACATCTAAGGGGTCCATATTATCCACACTATTGGTTGGGTTTCTTTACACTCTTCTGATACACTTGTCTACTATCATAGATGGCATCTGTGTATCCTTAAAAAATAATTATACGGGACTATTTATCTTGGTGCTCCTTTCTTTTGTGTTTCGTGTCCTCTCCATTTTTTTTGTAGTAAAACTTGTCCTTGTGCCATATATCTATGCCAGAGAATCCTTTGCGTTTCGCCCAATTTTACTTATGAAGGCCTCTGCCCGACGCATAAAAGGAAGTGTCAGTCGGCTCATATACCTCATCATCACGACATCATGGTGGATTCTTCTCCTGCCCATCCTACTAAGCATCGTCGCTGGCGTTATTGCCATTCAAATCCAGCCAGCATCCAGCGTTCAGAATGATGTTGTCCTTTGTGCGATGTTGCTTACAGGATTATTGCTTTTTTCGATTCTAAGTCCTTTTATCAATCTTATCTTCGCAGGCTTTGCCAGTGACTTTATTCAAGCGGGGAAAAAATAACCGTTGACCCAATACGCAGATCTTATTTAGAATGCGGATTGGCGGGATAACAGAAACGTAGATGAGGTATGGTTATCGATACATCTATGTGACTGCTGCGCCGCAAGGACATTCCAATTAACACAAGGCCCTACTGTGAAGAAGAACTCGACCAGCCCGGGAAAACGAGCAGGAGACAAACGAGCACGAGCAGAAACCCCATAACAAAACGCCCCAGTGGGTTTAACGTAGACTGACATTTACAGCCGGGGAGGCCTGGTTTTGCATGTGGATAAGAGCATAATAGGAGAAGCTGTGGTTGCCATGCTGGATGGACATGGGCACACCTGTGGCTTGCCCTGCCAAATCAAAGGGGATAACGACTTGAGCTTATTTCAAAGTCCCTGGATACAGAGGCTTCAATCAAGCCCAATTGGACGAGTCAAGACTAGGCACATGAAGGGACAACGAGTGTATATACATGGAGCTTTCAACAAAAGCGTTCCAAGGCAGTGGTGAAATGGGAATGGTTTCTTGTTCGTAGCTGGTGCCAGCGTAAAGATTACAGTCTGAAAAACGGTTGGCGATGAGCTGTGATCTTGCACGTTACGAATATATTTAGCATCAGCTGATTATGATAGAAGAACATAGATCTTTTTCTCTTTGGAAGGTCAGATTGTGTACGCGATTCCTAGTTCCAAAATAGTGGGTAGTGTAGATGGAGGTGGGGATAAAAATATAGATTTCCTGTGGAGAAGGCTTGACAAAGCAAGAGGAATCTGCTATATTCTTTAAGGTTCCCATTAGTTTGGGAATTTTCTCTGGGGGTATAGCTCAGCTGGGAGAGCGCTTGAATGGCATTCAAGAGGTCAGCGGTTCGATCCCGCTTATCTCCACCAAACTAAGAACCCTGTAACCGTTGAGGCTACAGGGTTTCTTGCTTTTTGTTGGTTAATTTAAAAGTGCCAGAAAGTTGCACAAAAATTAAGCGGTTCGGCACTCGTTCGGCACACCATTTATAAGTTGTTGACGATGAAGCGCAGGCCGTCCAGGTCGGCATCCTGGTAGTGCCGGAGCATTTCTTCGCTTGTATGGCCTATCAGAGCAAGCTTGTTTTTGTCTGCTCCCGGTACATTCTTCATGAGATTGGCAAATGTGTGTCTGCAACAGTGAGGGGTGAGAAGTCTTTCTTCTCGCTACTCTTTTGATATTCCGATAGCTTCAAGAGCTGGGGCAAAGTAATCTTCTCGAAATCTGCGCAGATTAAACCGTTCACCATCCGGTCCACAGAAAATATATCCGCCAATCTTATCCTTTACCAGAGTATCAATGTACTTCTGGATTTTTGGAGAGATGGGAACAATGCGGTCTTTTCCGGCTTCTGTCTTTGCACCACCGATAAAGTATTTTTCTTTGCGATTGTAGCTCTCTGCTCGGAGGTCCAGCGCTTCACCTGGACGAAAACCAAGGTAGCACATGCAGAAAATATAGTCGGCATAAGGTATTTTCCCAATGCCTTTTTCTAGCTTTGCCAACTCCTCCATCGTAAGGCCTGTTCTCTTGCTGTCTACAGCCTTGTCGTTGATGACTAGATACTGCGACAAGACCAAGTCTTTGTATACATATTGCCTTGGAATTGCATACTTGTATATAAGGCCGCAAAGGGCTTTCATATTCTCCTTTGTGCGCCTGCCTTTTTCGCAATCATCCATGCACTCCTGCAGGTCGTCAACATAAATGTCGTCCATTCTATAATTATGAATCTGTGCAAAGTGTTTAAATGCGGCCTTGTAGCAGTCTATTGTTGATCTTCCGACTTGGTGAGTAGGGAGCCATGACTCATATACTTCACAGAATGTCTCAGGGCGCTTCTTCCCGGCTGTTGGCGTTTTGCCCCACTTGCGAAAGCCTTCCTCACGCAGGTCCGGGATATACGCTGCTGCATCAGCCTTCCGCTTAAACCCTGCCTTTGACACCGTTCTAGCTCTGTGTTTCTCGCTTTCCTCATCCCAGTAGTACCATAGAACCAACTCGACACGCCATGTGCCATTGCTAAGTTTTTGATGCTACCTTCGCCGTTTGCACGCTTGCCTGACTTCATCTTCTCTTTTTGCTTCTTGCCACAGAAGGCGCAGAAAGCGGCCCCAG
>JBHAQX010000104.1:0-8904 GCA_041830595.1 Evtepia sp. | reverse complement strand
GTCGCGACTGTGACGAACACCAGGGGTTGCTACCCCCAGAAAAAGGCCGGCCCCAGAGATGCGGCCAAGGCCGTTCAAATGCAATGCCTCTAGACCACTGCGTAAATAGTCTCCTTTGTCTCGCACCTGGGCCAGTGTGGTCTCGTTGAGCTGATCTAAGACAGAAAGGGCCGCTGCTGCGCAGACAGGATTGGGGGCGCTCGGCTCTCTCTCGCTGAGTCCCTCCAACACATCCCGAAAGCGGCTGCCAAGCAGCATGCCCCCCATCGGGAGTCCCCCGGAAAGGCTGCTGCCGAAAGAGACCGCATCGGGCAAAATACCATATTGCTGGTATAGGAATAAACTACCACAACGGCCGATGCCAGTATGCACCTCATCCACCAGCAAAAGCCAATCCTGCTCCGCACAAAGGACTACCAGAGCGTGGAGGAAGGGGCGATGAATGGGGTCTAGGGTGCCACCTGGCTGCAACAGTTCAATCAGTACAGCGCAGACATCGCCCTCTTTGCTCTGGGCTTAAATGGAATCAATATTTGCCTGGGTGAGGCGAAATCCGCTGCCAGGCTCTGCAAAAATTGGTCTGGGATCCGAGGCGGCTGCCATGGAAAGGCTTTCCCCGTGGTTGGCCTTTGGTAGGGTGAGTACCGTTTGTCGGTGGGCACCATAGCGGCTGTGGCTATAGCTACGGGCCAGGCGCACCATGGCCTCTGTTCCCCAGGTACCAGAGCTTGTGAAGAATGCGCTGTGCATACCGCTGCGGGTACACAGCTCCATAGAAAGCTGCTTTACCGGCAAATTTGCCACAATGCCAGGAGCCTGTCCCAGGCGCAGGGCCTGATCCATGATACTCTCTGCCCAGGGGGCGTTCGCAAAACCAAGGCTCGCACCGTAAAAGCCGCCAGCAAAGTCAATGTAGTTCTTTCCGCCGGCGTCCCAGCCCGTGGCACAGGTGCCCCCTCTGAGTAGAATAGGGGCAAGAGGACAAAGTTGTAAGGTGTAGGGGTCTGTCCAATACATGGCAAACATCCTTTCAGAGCAGAGGCGGTTTCTTCTAGGACTTACTCAAAAATCATGGTGCCGATGCCTTTGTGGGAGAGCATCTCTATTAAGATGGAATGGGGGATGCGCCCGTCCAGAATATGAGTGCGCCTTACCCCGCCTACAATGGCCATGGCACAGCAGTCTACCTTTGGAATCATGCCACCAGAGAGGATACCCCGCTTTTTGAGAAAGGGTACTTCGTCCAGGTGGATGCGGGAGATTAAGGTGTTTTCGTCCCTTTGGTCACGCAGGACACCCCGCACATCCGTGAGCAAAATCAGCTTCTCAGCCCCCACGGCCTCGGCAAGTTTAGCAGCTGCCGTGTCGGCATTGATGTTGTAGGAGGTCTCGGCATCTACCCCTTGGGCCACAGTGGAGATCACCGGAATGTATCCGTTTTTCAAGCAGTCATTGACAATGGCGGGGCACACGTGGACAATATCGCCCACCAGACCATACTCCTCGTCCAACTTTTTGGCCTGAAAGAGGTTCCCGTCCAGTCCACACAGGCCAACGGCCTTGGCACCCATGCGATTAAAGGTGGAGACAAGATTTTTGTTCACCTTGCCGCAGAGCACCTGCTGGACAATGTCCATGGTCTCCTCATCGGTGTAGCGCAGGCCGTTGACAAAGTGAGATTCCTTCCCGACCCGGGAGAGCATCTGTCCAATCTCTGGGCCGCCCCCATGGACCACGATAACACGAATGCCCACGAGGTGTAGGAGAATGATATCGGAGATCACGGCGTCCTGCAAGTCGGGAGAGACCATGGCGTTGCCACCGTACTTAATGACCACGGTTTTACCGGAGAATTTTTGTATGTAGGGGAGGGCTTCCGCCAGGGTGGTGGCCCGTTCGATGTCAGTTAAAATGGTGTTCACTTGTTCCATGAAAGTGGAACCGCCTTCCTCTTGCGGCTATCAGCTTCTATAGTCGCCGTTGATTTTTACATAGTCGTAGCTCAGATCGCAGCCCCAGCAGGTGGCCGCTGCCTCGCCCTGGGTGAGGGTGACCAGAATCGTGACTTCACGGTCGGAGAGCACCTGCTTTGCCAGATGCTCATCAAAGGGCAGGCCGGCGCCATGTTGGCAAACCGTCAATTCGCCGGCACCAGAGAGAAATTTAACTGCCAAATCCTCCGGGTCAAACTGGGCCCCAGAGTAACCCACGGCACAGAGAATGCGGCCCCAGTTGGCGTCGGCACCAAACATGGCGGTTTTTACCAAGGAGGAGGAGACCACGGCCTTGGCCATTTGCTCGGCCTGTTCCTCGGTTTCGGCACCCTCCACGGTGCAGGTAATTAGACGCCCTGCGCCCTCGCCGTCTCCGGCAATTTTCTTGGCCTCATACTCAAAGACATGGTAGAGGGCGTTATAAAACTTGTCATAGTCAGGGGTGCCCTTGACGAGGGGTTCATTTTCTGCAAGGCCGTTGGCCAGGATAAAGCAGCTGTCATTGGTGGAAGTGTCGCCGTCCACGGTGATCCGGTTAAAGGTTTTGGCGGTGATCTCCTGGAGAATCTCCTGCAAAAGGACACTATCCACCACGCAGTCCGTGGTGCAGAAGCAGAGCATGGTGCCCATGTTGGGGTGGATCATACCGGAACCCTTGGCAATGGCACCAATGGTAACGGTTTTACCACTCAGCTCCACGGTGACGGCGATTTCTTTGGTGATCAGATCCGTGGTGAGCATGGCCACCGCCGCATCCCCGGATCCTGTTTTGGAGAGCTTTTCTGCCAGGGTTGGAATCCCGGCCTCAATGGCATCGATGTTGATGGTTACGCCGATGACTCCGGTAGAGGCCACGGCAAAGTCTTCCGAGCGAAGGCCCGTGGCCTTTGCCGCAGCAACGGTCATGCGGATGGCGTTTTCCACGCCGCCTGGGGCACAGGCATTGGCATTGCCGCTGTTGGCAATGATGCCCCGCAGTTTTCCGTTCTTTAGGTGATCCTGAGATACCAGGATGGGAGCGGCATTTACCACATTTTTGGTATAGACGGCCGCCGCCGTGCAGTCACAGTCGGATAAAACCATGGCCAAATCTTTTTTGGGGGCGGGAGTATCCGCTGTTTCGTTCCCCTTGGGGAGGGGGCTTTCCTTTACCCCGCAGTGAATGCCTGCTGCGGTAAAGCCTTTGGGTGCGGCCACGCCGCCGGTGGTATATTTCATGTAATGTAAACTCCTTAAAATGGGGGAAATAAATGGGGAAGGGGCAATTAAAGGTTTAGTCCTTTGGTCTCTTCAAAGCCCAGCATCAAGTTCATGTTTTGCACTGCTGCGCCGGATGCGCCCTTGCCCAAATTGTCAAAGACAGCGGTGATCTGGGTCTGGCTGTGGCTGCCCGAGACAATCAGCTCCAGGCGATCCGTACCGGCCAGAGCATTGGAGACAATACGGGGGTCCCGCCCGCCCAGGGGGGCCACGGAGACAATGGGGGAACCTTCGTAATAGGTGCACAGGCTCTCCCAGATTACCTCAGCATTGGCGTGTCCGGCCAACATACTGTTGTGTAGCTGGATGGTGGTGGCCATGCCATTGTAGACATCCGTTAGGATGGGGGAGAAGACGGGGGGGAAGTCCAGGCCGGCTTTTTCCTTCATTTCAGGCAAATGTTTGTGGGTGAGGCCCAGGGCATAGGGCTGGGCTGCATCAAAAGAGGGGGCCCGATTGGGGTTTTCATATTCTGCAATCAGAGACTTGCCGCCCCCGGAATAGCCCGTGAGGGAGTAGCAGGTAAGGGGATAGTCGATGGGAAGAATCTGCATGTCGGCCAGGGGCGTAACGGCAGCGAGGAATCCCGTGGCGTGGCAGCCGGGATTTGCCAGCCTACGGGCCGTGGGAATCTGCGGGCCAAACTCCCGTAGCTCAGGAAAGCCATAGACCCAGCCTGTCATGGTGCGGTGTACGCTAGAGGCGTCAATAATCCGGGTGTTGTCATTGCGCACCATAAAGACAGCCAGCTGAGCCGCCTCATCGGGCAGACAGAGAAAGACCAGATCGGCGGCATTTAAAAACTCACTTCGAGTTTCCGTATCCTTGCGCTTTTCCTCAGGAATGAGGAGCAGCTCAATGTCATCACGCTTAGCGAGGCGGTCGTAGATTTGCAGGCCAGTGGTGCCCTCTCGCCCGTCAATAAATACCTTTGGCTTCATCGGTTCTCTCGCTCCTTTACAAAGGCTTTCATAATGTCAATTTGTATTTTAACGCTCTCGCTGGCAGGGCCGCCGTAGACCTTCCTCTCCTCCACACAGGTCTCCAGAGACAGCGCGTGGTAGACGTCCTCACCAAAGAGGGGAGAAATCTCCTGGTACTGGGCAAGGGGCAGGGTTTCCAGGGTGGTGCCGGTGCGGATGCACTGGTCCACCAGTTTGCCCACAATGCCGTAGGCCTCCCGGAAGGGCATGCCCTTCTTGGCCAGGTAGTCGGCACAGTCTGTGGCGGAGATAAAGCCGCCGTTTGCGGCCGAGCGCATATTCTCTCGGTTGACGCTGAGGGTGTCAATCATGGCAGTAAAGACGGGTAGGCACATTTTTACCGTGTCGATGGCATCAAAAACCGGTTCCTTATCCTCCTGCATGTCCTTGTTATAGGCCAGGGGCAGGCCCTTCATTACGGTAAGTAGCGTAATCAGGGCGCCATAAACCCGGCCGGTCTTGCCCCGCACCAGCTCGGCGATGTCGGGGTTCTTTTTCTGGGGCATGATGGAGGAACCGGTGGAATAGGCGTCATCCAGCTCAATAAACTTAAACTCCCAGGAGCACCAGAGGATGATCTCCTCGGAAAAACGGGAGAGGTGCATCATCAAAATCGAGCTGGCGGATAAAAACTCGATGGCAAAGTCCCGGTCAGAAACCCCGTCCAAGGAATTGTCCATGGGCTTAGAAAAGCCCAGTAGCTCCGCGGTCTGAAAGCGATTGACGGGATGGGTAGAGGTGGCCAGGGCACCGGAACCCAAGGGAGATTCGTTCATGCGAGCCAGGCAGTCCTCCAAGCGGGTCACATCCCGGCGCAGCATGTTGGCGTAGGCCATCAGGGTGTGGGCAAAGGTGACGGGCTGGGCACGCTGGAGGTGGGTGTAACCGGGCATCACCGCATCCAGGTTCTCCTCGGCCTTTTTGCACAGAACGGCCTCCAACCGTAAAAGCATGGCAATGATGTCCTTGATCTCTTCCCGGACGTACAGACGAAAGTCCACCGCCACCTGATCGTTACGGCTTCGGGCGGTGTGGAGACGCTTGCCCGCCTGGCCGATGCGCTCGGTGAGGAGAACCTCCATGTTCATATGAATATCTTCACTGCTTTTGGAAAAGGCTACGTTGCCAGATTCGATCTCTTCCAGCAAAGTGGTGAGACCGTCTATGATAGTCTTAGCCTCATCCTGGGAGATGATACCCGCATCCCCCAGCATGGTGGCATGGGCGATGGAGCCCTGGATGTCCTGCCGATACAGGCGGGCATCAAAGGAGATGGAGGAGTTAAAATCATTGACACTGTCGTCTACGTCTTTTTGAAAACGTCCGGCCCAAAGTTTCATGGCAAATTTGTCCTTTCACTTGTGAAAGCCACGGGGCAGGGAAAAAACCCCTGCCCGCAGCTATGTTGTCACATTATAATTAGAGAAGTCCCTGCTTTAGCATGGCCTGAACCTTGATGGGCAGACCAAAGAGGTTGATAAAGCCCTGAGAGTCCATCTGATCGTAGTCGCTCTCGTCAAAGGTGGCAATGTCCTCGGAGTAGAGGGAGTAGGGGGAGGTGATGCTGGCGTTCATGATGTTGCCCTTATACAGCCGCAGCTTCACCTGACCCGTCACGGTTTTCTGGGTGGAGTCCACAAAGGCAGACAGGGCCTCCCGCAGGGGGGTGTACCACTTGCCGTTGTAAGTCAGCTCGCCAAAGGTGATGGCCAGACGGGCCTTTTCGTGCTGGGTGTCCTTGTCCAGAGTCAGGCTCTCCAGAGCCTTGTGGGCATGGTATAGGATGGCGCCGCCGGGGGTCTCGTATACACCACGGCTCTTCATGCCAACCAGGCGGTTTTCCACCAGGTCCAAAAGACCGATGCCGTTGTCACCGCCCAGCTTGTTGAGCACACGAATCACATCGCTGCCCTTCATCTTCTTGCCATCCACGGCCACAGGAATGCCGGCCTCAAAGTCGATGGTCACATAGGTGGGAGCGTCAGGGGCCTGAAGGGGGGAGACGCTCATCTCCAAAAAGCCTTCCTTTTCATAGGTGGGCTCATTGGCGGGGTCTTCCAGGTCCAGGCCCTCGTGGGAGAGGTGCCAGAGGTTTTTGTCCTTGGAGTAGTTGGTCTCCCGGTTGATTTTCAGAGGAATGTTATGGGCCTCAGCGTAGGCGATCTCATCCTCACGGCTCTTCAGCTCCCAGGTTCTCCAGGGGGCGATGATCTTCATCTGAGGAGCAAAGGCCTTAATGGCCAGCTCAAAGCGCACCTGATCGTTCCCCTTGCCGGTGCAGCCATGGGCGATAGCGTCGGCCCCTTCCTTTAAGGCAATTTCCACAATGCGCTTGGCAATAATGGGGCGAGCAAAGGAGGTGCCCAGCAGGTAGCCCTCGTAGTCGGCTCCGGCCTTGAGGGTGGGGAAGATGTACTCGTCCACAAACTCATCGGTCAGGTCTTCAATATAGAGCTTGGAAGCGCCGGTTTTGATGGCCTTTTCCTCCAGCCCGTCCAGCTCGTCACCCTGGCCTACATCGGCCGAAACGGCGATGACCTCGCAGTTATCATAATTCTCCTTGAGCCAGGGGATGATGACGGATGTATCTAAGCCGCCGGAATAGGCCAGCACTACTTTTTTAATGTCGGACATGTTGATTTCCTCCTCAATTTGCAGTTCAAAACAGCTATTGCAGATAGCATACCATTATTGCAGCAAAAATGCAAGAGGAAAATCCAGTGAAAAATGAATAAAATTTGGATATATTCAGGTATTTTATATAAATATTCAATAAAAAGCGGTGAATATAGAATAATATTTCTCTTGAAGCAGGGTGAGACCCAGGACAGTCTTTTCTCGAAAAAATAGAACATTGCCATTGAGCCACAAAAAACAGTGTGATATAATGTTGCAGTAAGCTGGGTCGGCAAGCTGCGATAGACGGAGCCTGTCGGCGATCGAAGCAAACACATATGACAGGGGGATATGAACATGACAGAAATTCGCAACTGCACCATGGAAGACTTTGACCTGGCCTTTGACTACATCGAAAAGCTCTGGACTTACAACACCTACGACAGAGATACTATATTAAAGGTATACAAAGAGGTGTTGGAGAATCCCAACGACTTTGCCTTCTTCCTCTACGACGACGGTGCCCCTGTGGGTTTTTGTCACGGGACCTTTTTTAATACCTTCTGGCTCTCCGGGCAGACCTGCTATGTCTCCAGCATTATGTCCAATGCCGATCAGCGCAAGAAGGGCTACGGCAGCAAGCTGATGGATCACGCCAAAGAGTTGGCAAAGGCCCGTGGGTGCAGCACCATTGTACT
The DNA here is from genome assembly GCA_041830595.1 of Evtepia sp. Lineage (GTDB taxonomy): Bacteria > Bacillota > Clostridia > Oscillospirales > Oscillospiraceae > Evtepia. Next base: position 1,353 of record JBHAQX010000104.1, on the reverse strand, counting down.
GGATTCTGGCTTGCCCCGGGTTGAGGCCCACACCTTCTATGAAATCTACGGCATGGAAAAATGCGCCTACTGCTATCAGCTCAAACTAAAATAATTGATAATAACCTAAGGGCCCTGGCGGAAGAAACCTCCGCTAGGGCTTTTTTTTTACTAGGTTATACATTATAATGTATAGGACACATTCGAAGAAGGGGGAGAGCAGGTGGCCATTAACCCGGCAGTAAGGGCAGCAATCAAAGCCATTTCCTATGTTGGCCCGGATATTAAAAAGACATATCGCCTCTCCCGCAAGTTATCAGATATGCTCGCCCGTCTCTACACCGCTCCAGAGGACTACGTCATCTGGGAACACAAGGTAGAGCGGCAGGGCTACAACATTCCTGTGCGGGTGTTTTCCCCGCCGAAGCCGGTGGAAAAGGCCCTGGTTTTTTTTCATGGGGGCGGCTGGGTTACCGGAAATATTGATACATACAACCGCACCTGTGTGGACCTATGCAGCCAGACGGGGCAAATGGTGATTGCGGTGGACTATCGATTGGCTCCGGAACACCGGTTTCCTGCAGGTCTCGAGGACTGCTATGCAGTGCTGCAGGATCTTTACCGGGGAGAGTTTGAAGGACTCTCCCCAGAGAACATCACCTTGATTGGGGATAGTGCCGGTGGCAATCTGGCAGCCGCCGTTAGTCTATTGGCCCGCGACCGCGGGGAGTTTTTGCCCGCCAGGCAGATACTCATCTATCCGGCCACGTGGAATGACCACAGTGAAACCTCACCCTTTCCCTCGGTGCTGGAAAATGGAACGGATTATCTTCTTACGGCAAAGCATTTGCAGGATTATTTGAATCTTTACCGCTTTGCCCCGGATGATATCAACAACCCCTACTTCGCACCACTTTTGATGAAGGATCTTTCCAGACAGCCGGATACTTTGATGATAACGGCGGAGTTTTGCCCCCTGCGAGACGAGGGAGAGGCCTACGCAAGGGCTCTCGCCCAGGCGGGCAATCGGGTAGAGATGTATCGGGTGAAGGATGCTCTTCATGGTTTTTTTACCCTGCCGGCAAGTTTTTCCCAGGTGCAGGAACTCTATGCACAAATCAACCGCTTTTTGGGGGAGGGTGGAACCAGTGGAGCATGAGGCGCGTTGGAAGCGACTAGACAATGCGGGCAAACTATTTGCGCCTACCAGCAATGTGCTGGATCCAAATGTGTTTCGTTGTGCCTGTCAGTTGTATGAAGATATTGATCCCATACTGTTGCAGCAGGCCTTGGATGAGACGATAGAGCGGGTGCCCTACTTTCGATCGGGGATTAAAAAAGGTTTTTTTTGGTACTACCTAGAGGAGAGTGCTT
>JBHAQX010000103.1:0-3200 GCA_041830595.1 Evtepia sp. | reverse complement strand
GTATGTTAATCTTTCGCCTGCATACCATTTATCTAAAATGGGATCATAGCGATCTATTATTATTCCATTTGGAGAGGCATTACGGTTATACGCAAGTAAATAAATCTGATTATCAATTACGCAACTGCCAAATTGTTGAGTAAAGGCCGGGCGTATTGATGTACCATATGACCATGTTTCTGTGGATAGATCGAGAATATCGGTATCTGTCAAATAGACTTGAGAGGAGGAGGTTCCAGTATACGAAACCCCGCCTATTACATATAGTTTGTTTCCAATGATTTCGACAGAGCAGGCCTCTAATCCTTTTCGTAAGTTTGGTCCAGTAGCCCAAGTATCTTTAACTGTATCATAAATATAAATTGACTTTACACTATTACTGCCATTACTTGCTCGGCCACCAACAACATAAATTTTATCTCCTAAGACAGCACTCCCAAAACTATGTAACGAAGATGGCATAGGCGTTCCGAGAGACCAAGTATTGGTGTCAGGATTGTATATTTCTGTGGATGAGTGATATAGACCACCAAACGTATATATTTTCCCATTGACTGCTTCCATGCCAAGTGATGCCCTTGCAGTTGTCATCGGTGCCTTCTCCACCCACTCTGCCTCCGCAGCAAAGGCCCCCGGGGCCGTTACCACCATGCCCATCATTAGGGCAAAAGCACAGGCTAGGGAAAGGATTCGTTTTCTCAGTTTCATCTTGTTACCTCCAATTTTTAAATTAGGGTCTCCTGCCTTTTATTGTGAAGGAAGCAGGGGAAAAGACAAGACTGTTTCGCAAGGAGCTTATGGGTTACAATGAGAAGTTGCGGTAACATTTGAGGAAACAAAATGGATGAAAAGAGAAGCAACTGAAAAAGCAAAGCATGGACGTCTCATCACTGGACCAGCTTGGAATTTCTTCATGAGACAAAAAAGGAACCCTGCTACCAGGGACCATTCCGAAGGTAGCAGGATTCTTTTAAGGAAAAAGTGGGTTTGGAAGTGGTTTTTCAGAAAAAGAAAATCCGATGAAACGCAAACGTCTCAACGGATTTCTCTGGTCGGAGTGTGGGGATTCGAACCCCAGGCCTCTTGCTCCCGAAGCAAGCGCGATACCAAACTTCGCCACACCCCGAAATGGTCTATCTGCCATACGAAACTATATTATACGCAATGGGAAAATCAATGTCAAGGGAGGAGTGGAAAAACCATTGCGAAAAGAGGAGAAGTTTTGTATAATAAGGTGATCACTCTTCAGTAAGGAACCGAACAACATATGACAAAACTTTATCTGATTCGCCATGGAGAGGCGGAGGGCAACCTCTACCGCAGAATCCACGGACAGTATGACAGTCTGATCACGGAAAACGGCTATCGGCAGATTGCGGCCCTACAGGAGCGCTTTCGGGACATTCCCCTGGACGCCGCCTATTCCAGTGACCTCTTTCGCACCATGGAGACCGCCGGGCCCATCTGCCGGGACAAGGGGCTTCGCCTACTGCCCAAACAGGAACTGCGCGAGCTCCACATGGGCCATTGGGAGGACCGCACCTGGGGCGAGGTGGCCCGCACGGAGCCGGAGAACATGGCACGGTTTAACCAGTCCTCCTCCCATTGGAAGGTGGAGGGGGGCGAGACCCTTTTGGAGCTGCAGGAACGTGTGCCTCCTGCCCTGTTGGCCATTGCCGCCCGGCACCCGGGCCAGTCGGTGGCTGTGTTCTGCCACGGCATGGCCATTCGTATGAGCTGTGGGTACTTTTTGGGCCTTGACCCGGAGGGCTGCCGGGACTTAGGCCACAGCGACAACACCGCCGTCACCCTTTTGGAAATTAAAGATGGCAACGTAAACATTGCCTTTCGGGATGATAACTCCCACCTCAGTGCAGAAATCTCTACGTTAGGCCAGCAGTCCTGGTGGAAGAATAAGGAGGGCACCGCCCCCTATGAGAACCTCTGGTACCAGCCCATGGACATTCAGGATCCCCACTATCAGGAGCTGTATGTGAGCAGCCGCCGGGAGGGTTGGATGGACTTAGGCCGGGACATGCACCTATTTGAGCAGCAGCCCTACCTGGAGCAGGCGAAGCTGTCTGCCCAAAAAGGGGAGGACTACCTGCTGTGTGTGAAGCGCCGAGAGAGCATTGTGGGTATTCTAGAGATGGACCCCGAGCGGGATGCAAACGAGGGAGCCGGCTATATCTCCTTTCTCTACATGATGCCCGAGGCCAGAGGGGGCGGCCTTGGGGTACAGCTCTTGGGCCAGGCCATTAGCACCTACCGGCCCATGGGCAGAAAGACCCTGCGCCTCTCCTGCGGGGAGGATAACCCCCATGCCTTGACCTTCTATCAGCACCATGGCTTTGTGAAGATCGGCCAGCGGGAGGAGCCCTTTGGCACCGTCCAGCTATTAGAGAAAAATATCAGCAAACCCTAGGGAGAACTAAATGACAACTGACTTTCTGCCCATTTCCAAGGCGGACCTCATCGCCCGGGACTGGCACTACTATGACTTTTTACTCATTACGGGAGATGCCTATGTGGATCATCCCTCCTTTGGCACGGCCATCATTGGCCGGGTGCTGGAGAAGGAGGGCTATCGGGTGGCGGTCCTGGCCCAGCCGGACTGGAAGAAGCCCGAGAGCTTCACCGCCCTGGGCCGTCCCCGCTATGGGGTGCTGGTGAACGCCGGGAATCTGGACTCCATGGTGGCCCATTACACGGCGGCGAAAATGCCCCGCCACGACGATGCCTTTTCTCCCGGAATCCGCCACGGACTGCGGCCCGACCGGGCCACCATCGTCTACGCCAATCGGGTGCGGGAGGTCTATGGGGACATTCCCCTAATCATCGGCGGGCTGGAGGCCTCTCTGCGCCGATTCGCCCACTATGACTACTGGGACGACGCCGTGCGCCCCTCAATTCTCGTGGACGCCCAGGCCGACCTTCTGGTCTATGGCATGGGGGAGCGGGCCATTCGGGACCTCGCCGCCAAGCTGGCGGCCAAAGTCCCCGTGGGGGAGATACGGGATGTGAAAGGCAGCTGCTTTCTGGCGGACAGCCCCGAGGATTGTAAATTTCCCTTTGTCCAATGCGAGAGCTTTGAGGCGGTTTCCCAGGATAAAAAGGCCTACGCCAGGGCCAACCGCCGGGAATACGAGGAGCACGACCCCATCCGTGGCCGGGCGGTGCTACAGGGCCACGGCAGCAAG
>JBHAQX010000102.1:0-12810 GCA_041830595.1 Evtepia sp. | reverse complement strand
GGCTCATTTTACTGATGGTCTTTGTGGGATTCTTTTTGCTGCTACAGCTGCGCCTTTGGGTGCGGGTGGAATATGGAGAAAAGGGCGTTCTGCTTCGCCTTGGCTTAGGCCCTTTTGGTAGCACGGTGCTACCAAAAAAAGTGAAGAGCCAACAAGACTTGGAGAAGGCCAAGAGGAAAAAAGAAAAGCAAGCGGAAAAGGCACAAAAACGGGCAGGAAAAGCAAAAAAAGAGGTGCCAAAGGAAGAGAAAAAACCAGAGAAAAAATCCCTGGGAGGGTCTCTGGAGCTACTGAAGGAACTTCTGCCTGTGGGTCTCCAGGCTGCCAGCCGTTTTAAACGAAAACTGCGGATCAAGCTGCTGATTCTTCAGATCACCTGGGGAGCCAGTGACCCGGCGGATGCAGCCATCGCCTATGGAAAAGCCCAGGGTGCTTTGGCCGTTTTGCTGCAGGTATTGGAGGGAAGCTTCACGGTGAAAAAGCGTAAGACGTCTATTGATATTGATTTTGATCTGGAAAAGCCAAGTGTCTATGGAAAGGCGATTCTCTCCATCAGCCTATGGCAGCTACTTTCCGTTGGCTTAGGCGCAGGGGGAAAGACCTTGGGTATTCTCCTAAGGCAGCGAAGAAAAAAGAAACAAGCAAATACAAAACAAGAAAAGACGGTGCAGACAGATGGAGAAGCATAATGCAGTGAGTGAAATGATGGCGACGACCATTGAGAAGGTGAAGGAACTGGTGGATGCCAATACGGTGATTGGTACCCCGGTGGAGTATGGAGAAATCCTACTGATTCCCATCTCTAAAATCTCCATTGGCTATGCCTCAGGCGGCTCTGAGTTTCCCCAAAAGCAGGCGGATAAAAACGGCGGCTTTGGTGGCGGGGGCGGCGCAGGGATTAAGATTACGCCCATGGCCTTTGTTGTCATTCAGGGTACTTCCGTCAAGATTCTGCCCATGGCCAGCCCTGCTGATACTACCGTGGACCGTGTGGTCGAAATGGTGCCCAATATGTTCGATAAAGTCACCGGATTCATTGACAAAAAGTCTGCAGAAAAGAAAGAGGACGGCTTCGAAGGGTAAGAAGCTAAACAAAACATGGAAGAAAGACTGCAAAAAATTCTCTCCCAGGCAGGCATCTGCTCCCGACGCAAGGCCGAGGACTATCTGCTGCAGGGTCGTATCACCGTGAATGGCAAGCCTGCCACATTGGGAGATAAGGCAGACCTTGCGGTAGATAAAATCCACCTGGATGGGGTGATCCTTACGTTTCAGGATCGGAAAACCTACGTTATGCTCAACAAGCCAAAGGGCTATGTGACAACTCTTTCCGATGAAAAAGGACGGCGTACCGTGGTGGAGCTGCTCAAGGATATGCCCACACGTCTCTGGCCGGTTGGAAGGCTGGATATGAACTCCGAAGGGCTTTTGCTGCTGACCAATGATGGGGAATTGACCCAGAGACTGCTCCACCCCAGCTACGAGGTGGAAAAGGAATACCTAACCTGGGTGCAGGGGGAGATAGAGGCCGCTCTGCCGGTACTCACCGCACCCATGGAACTGGATGGGGAGGCATTTCTTCCTGCAAAGGTAAAGGTGATCAAACAGGATGCAGCAGGTGGCCTACTCTCCATTGTCATTTGCCAGGGAAAGAATCGCCAGGTGCGCCGCATGTGTGCCCATGCCCAGCTAAAGGTCGTGCGCTTAAAGCGGGTGCGGGAGGGCAGCCTTTACCTAGATAAAAACCTAAAACCCGGACAGGGGCGGGAATTGACTCCCACAGAGTATGCCCAGTTATCTGCCCCTAGATGAACAACGGGCGCAGTTGCTTCTGTGGTGTGCCGGATCGGGCTATGATGATGCAATAAAAATAAGAACGATGGAACATAGATTGGAGGAACGCCAATGAAGAAGGACATTCTGTCTCAGATTACCCAGCGTATGGGCAGCTTCTCCAAGGGGCAAAAACAGATTGCCCAGTATATCCTTACGTCCTATGACAAGGCCGCCTTTATGACGGCAAATAAACTGGGAAAAACCGTCTCTGTCAGTGAATCCACCGTGGTTCGCTTTGCGGCAGAACTTGGGTTTTCCGGGTATCCTGCCATGCAAAAAGCCCTGCAGGAGATGATTCGCAACAAGCTCACCTCTCTCCAGCGTATGGAGGTTTCCAATGATCTCATTGGCAATCAGGATATTTTGTCCATGGTGATGCAGGCGGATATGGAAAAAATCCAGATTACCATGGAGCAGATGGACCGGGAGAGCTTTCATGCATCGGTCAGGGCCATCATTGGTGCCAAGCGCATCTATGTACTGGGTGTGCGCTCTTCGGCTGCTTTAGCCAGCTTTCTCTCCTTTTATTTTCGTTTGATTTTTGATAATGTGATTCATGTGGGCGGTACCGCCACAATTTTTGAACAAATTGGCCGCATCGGTGAGGGGGATGTCATCATTGGACTTAGTTTTCCAAGGTATTCCCAGCGCACGGTCAAGGCCTTGCAGTTTTCCAGGGAGTTGGGAGCAACGGTGATTGCCATTACCGATAGCCCGGAATCTTCCGTGGCAAAATCGGCCCACCATCTGCTGCTGGCTCAGAGCGACATGGCCTCCTTTGTGGATTCCCTGGTGGCGCCTTTGAGCATGATCAATGCCCTTTTGGTCACGATTGCCAGAGAGCGGGCGGAGGAAGTGGCAAAGACCTTGGAGAATCTGGAGAAGATTTGGTCGGAAGATGCGGTATTTGTAACCCCGGAGGAAGAGAACTAATGGAAGAAACGCAGGTTGTGGTCATCGGAGGAGGTGCCGCCGGTATGATGGCGGCCCTATCGGCCCGAGAGCATGGTGTAAAGGTTCTCTTATTGGAACCCAATGAAAAACTAGGACGTAAGCTCTATATTACGGGAAAAGGCCGCTGTAACCTTACAAATGCCAGCAGTCCAGAGGTGGTGTTGCAAAATGTACCACACAATAGCCGCTTCCTCTATAGTGCCGTCACCCGTTTTCCACCAGAGAAGGTGATGGAGTACTTTGAAGGTTTGGGCGTTCCTCTCAAGGTAGAGCGAGGGGGGCGGGTATTTCCCTGCTCGGATAAGGCTGCCGATGTGATAGACAGCCTTTTTTTTGCACTGAAGAGAAGGCAAGTGCGCATTTTACATAGCCGTGCAAAGGCCCTCTTGCTGGAAGAAGGGCGTGTGGTAGGGGTCGAGACAGACAAGGGGCCTATTGCTTGCCAGTGTGCTATTTTAGCCACTGGGGGCGTCTCCTATCCCATGACCGGCTCCACAGGGGATGGCTATGAAATGGCCAAGGCAGTGGGTCACACCATTATGCCCCCCAGAGGCAGTCTTGTGGCCTTGGAAGAGGCGGGAGACGAGTGTAAGGCAATGCAGGGTCTCTCCCTGAAAAATATCAAGCTGACGATCAAGAACAAAAAGAAAAAAGTGTTATTTGAGGAACAGGGCGAGTTGCTGTTCACCCATTTTGGAATGTCTGGTCCGCTGATCCTAAGCACCAGCGCCCATCTGCGGGATTTTGAGAAGGAGCAGTATACCGCTATCCTTGATATGAAGCCGGCTCTGGATGAGGCAAAGTTGGAGGAGCGCTTGCTCCGGGATTTTGCAGCCCAGCCCAATCGGGCCATGCACAACCTGTTGGAGGGCTTACTCCCTCGCCTCATGATTCCCGTTGTGCTGGAATACAGTGAAATCCCTGGAGATCTTCCCGTGAACGCTGTGACCAAGGGACAGCGCCGTCGGTTGCTGGAGCAAATCAAGGGATTTCGAATTGAGATTGCCCGGCCACGTCCTGTGGAAGAGGCCATTATTACCGCGGGAGGCGTAAAAACCGGGGAAGTTCATCCAGGGACCATGGAGTCAAAAAAGGTAGAGGGCCTGTTTTTTGCCGGAGAAATTCTGGATGTGGATGCCTATACAGGGGGCTTTAATTTACAAATTGCCTGGTCAACTGGTCGAGTGTCCGGGGAGAGTGCCGCCGCTTACTGCGGTAAGGAGTGAGGTTATGATGTTTAGCATTGCCATTGATGGGCCCGCAGGGGCTGGAAAAAGCACTTTAGCCCGTAGTTTGGCCAAGGAGCTGGGCTTTATCTATGTGGATACCGGGGCGATTTACCGCACGGTGGGCCTTTACGTGGAGGAGCAGGGAGGGGACTGTGCCGCTGCAGAGCAGGTAGTGCCCTTGCTAGCCAACCTATCCATAGAAATGCACTATGGGCAGGACGGGGTGCAGCATATGATGCTAAACGGGGCAGATGTGACGGAAGCCATTCGCCAGAATCGGGTCTCCCTCTTGGCATCCCAGGTAGCGGTGATCCCCGAGGTACGGGAATTTTTAATCAACATGCAGAGGGATCTTGCAAAAAAGCACAATGTGGTAATGGATGGGCGGGATATTGGAACCGTGGTGTTACCAAATGCAGATCTTAAGATATTTTTGACGGCTTCGGCAGAAAAACGTGCTCAGCGCCGCTTTGCAGAACTAGTGGAAAAGGGGGGAGGACCCTCCTTTGAAACTGTACTGAGGGAACTTCAAGAGCGGGATAAGGCAGACGAGAACCGTGCCATTGCCCCCTTGCGCCAGGCAGAAGATGGGGTGCGTTTGGATACCACTGATCTTGACTTGAAGGAGAGTCTTGCCGCCATGATTCAACTTGTGAAGGAGAAGAGAAAGCTATGAATACCAACAAATTTTATGGCTTTTTGTTTGGACTTGTGGTGCCTTTCTTTTGGCTGTTTCGTCCCTTTAAGGCCATTGGCAGGGAGGGGATTCCAGAGGGAGGGCTGATGCTGTGCGCCAACCACTCCGGGCTTTCCGACCCGTTGTACATTATTTTTGCTATGGGGCGTCGCCGCCGGCCACGCATCATGGCGAAGGAAGAGCTACGTAAGATTCCTGTGATTGGTTTTATTCTGCATAAAATTGGTTTGATCTGGGTCAAGCGGGGAGAAAATGACATTACTGCCATTAAAACCTCGCTGAAAGTGCTAAAAGGCGGAGAGCAGCTGCTGATTTTCCCGGAGGGAACCCGTCACGATGAAGTGGGAGAAGGAAAAACTGGCGCAGCCATGATGGCGATTCGAGCCGGTGTGCCGATTTTACCCGTCTATGTGCCGCCTAAGAAGAAGTCCTTCCGGGCGACCCCGGTGGTGTTTGGAGAGGCCTACATGCCCTTTACGGAGGATAGAAAGGCCACAGCGGAGGACTATCAGCAGGTGACAGAGGATTTGATGACTCGCATTGCTGCCCTGAGGGAGAGAATTTCGTGAAACTCATTCTTGCAAAAAGCGCAGGATTTTGCTTTGGAGTCCGGCGGGCCGTGGGTCTTGCCCAGGAGGCGGCAGGTGGGGAATCGGACTGCGTGATGCTAGGCCCGGTGATTCACAACGATCACGTGATTGCCCAGCTGCAAAATGAGGGTGCCACCCTTGTGGACAGGGTAGAGGATGTGCCGGAAAAGTCCTGTGTCATCATTCGCTCCCACGGGGAGAGTCGTGCTGTTTACCAGCAACTTTCTGAAAAAGAATGTCGTATAATTGATACGACCTGTCCGAAAGTTTCGAAAATTCATCGCATTGTGGAGGCTGCGCAAAGCAGTGGACGAAAGGTACTGATTATCGGCAAGAAGGACCATCCTGAAATCGCAGCAATTTCCGGCTGGTGTGAGGGTGCCCAAGTGTTTTCGGATGTGTCTGAACTCAGTCTTTGGTTGGAGAGAAACCCCTCATACCAAGGGCTTCCGGTGACAATGGTTTGCCAGACAACCTTTTCAAACATTATTTGGAATCCCTGCCGAGAAAAACTAAAAAAAGAGTGTACAAATGCTGAAATATTTGATACAATATGTGATGCTACGTGTAAGCGGCAATCAGAAGTACTCTGTTTGGCAGAGCAATGTGATGCAATGCTCATTATTGGAGACCCAAAAAGCTCTAACACAAACCGACTTGCTGAATTGTGCCGAGCACATTGCCCGCTGGTGGTCTATATCAGCCGGGCCGAGGAGCTGGATGTCACATTGTTTCGTGGGGCAGCTTCTGTTGGAATCACCGCAGGTGCATCTACGCCTGGGTGGATAATAAAGGAGGTCTATGACAAGATGAGCGATGAAATCATGGAGATCGAAGAATCTTTTGCGGAACTGCTGGAGAAGTCGATCAAAACTTTAAATACGGGAGATAAGGTCACAGGTGTTATCACAGCGGTTACACCCACTGAGATACATGTGGACTTGGGCACAAAGCATGCGGGCTATATCCCCGTTTCTGAGTTGACTGATGATCTGGATGTGAATCTGGAGGATCTGGTGCACGTAGGAGATGAGATTGAAACCTACGTTATGCGTGTGGACGACTCAGAGGGTGTTGTCACTCTTTCTAAAAAGCGCCTTGATAGTGTAAAGAACTGGGACACAGTAGAGGCTGCCGTGGAGGCACGCACCACCATGGAAGGTATTGTAACCGAGGAGAACAAGGGTGGCGTTGTTGTGTCTGTTAAGGGCATTCGTGTCTTTGTTCCTGCTTCTCAGACAGGCCTGCCCAGAGAGGCTTCTATGAGTGAGATTTTGAAGCAAAAGGTACGCCTGCGCATTACGGAGGTGAACCGTTCTCGCCGTCGCGTGGTTGGCTCCATCCGTGCCGTGGCACAGGAAGAGCGTGCAGCTAAGGCAGCAGAAGTGTGGAACGACATTGAAGTGGGCAAGCGCTATACCGGTACGGTGAAGTCTCTGACTGCCTATGGTGCCTTTGTGGACATCGGTGGCGTTGACGGCATGGTTCACGTGTCTGAACTGAGCTGGAGCCGCATTAAGTCTCCCGCCGATGTGGTGAAGGTTGGCGATCAGGTTGAGGTCTATGTGATTTCCTTTGATCCTGAGAAGAAGAAGATTTCTCTGGGCATGAAGGATCACAACCAGAACCCCTGGGCTATGTTCACCGAGAAGTACAAGGTGGGCGATGAGGCCAATGTTCGTGTTGTGAAGCTGATGACCTTCGGTGCCTTTGCAGAAGTTGTACCTGGGGTTGATGGTCTGATCCACATCTCTCAGATTGCAGATCATCGCATTGAGAAGCCCGGCGATGTCCTGCAAGAGGGCCAGATGGTGGATGTAAAGATTACGGATATTGACTTTGACAATAAGAAGGTTTCCCTGTCCATCCGGGCACTGCTGGAGCCCGATGAGGTGGAAGCGGAGGAAGCCCCCGAGACCGAAGCTGTGGAAGCCACAGAAGAGTAAGAATGAAACCAGGAGAGGGGACTGCCGTATTTGCGGTCGTCCCCTCTTTCGAAAGAAAATATACAAAACTAGGAGGTTTTCGTTATGGCAGAGATTACAAAAGACACCATTGTAGGTGATATTCTAGACATTGCACCGGAAGCAGCCCCTGCATTTTTGAACATTGGCATGCACTGCTTGGGTTGCCCCGCTTCTCGGAATGAAACACTGGAGCAGGCCTGTGCCGTTCATGGGGTAAACACAGAGGATTTGCTTGCCCAGGTCAATCAGATTGTTGCCAACAAGAAGTAAGAAACGCATTTGGGGGAGTGGAGAGAGATTTCCGCTCCCCTTTTTTGAGGTGTAACATGAAAAAGCTGCGTCTTTCACCCCGTTTGGCGGCGGTAGCCCAACTAGTCCCCCAGGGGGCAAGCTTTGTAGATATTGGAACCGATCACGCCTATCTGCCTGTCTGGCTTTTGCTGGAAGGGCGGATTCCCCATGCTATTGCCACGGACATTCGAGAGGGTCCCCTTGCAAGGGGGCAGGCGGTGGCGCAGCAGTGGCAGATTCCTATAGAGAACATTTCCTTTCGCTGCTGTGATGGGCTGCAAGGAGTGAAGCTCGGCGAGGTGGATACCATTGCCATTGCAGGCATGGGGGGCGAGACCATTGCTGGCATCTTAGAAGCTGCGCCCTGGTGCAGGAACGAGGGGATAGGACTTTTGCTCCAGCCCATGAGCTCCATACCGGAGCTGCGCCAATGGCTGTTTGAACATGGCTACTGCATTGCGTCGGAGGAAATTGTTCAGGAACCGGGGCATTTTTATGTGGTTTTAAAGGTGAGACCAGGGCAAGACAGGCCCCTTTCCAGAGCAGAGCTCTGGGCCGGTCGCCAGGAAAAAGGTAGGAAAATGCCTTTGCGGGCAGTTTATCTGAGGAATCTCATTTTACGCAGTCAACGGGCTCTGGAGGGAATGAAACAGAGCACCAGTATTTCCCACACGGAGCTTCATGAGCAGGAGCAGCTTTTGGAAGAACTGATACAAATGGAACAGGAGTGGAACACATGGCAATAAGCGTTTCTTCGGTATACGAGTTTTTGGATCAGCGTGCCCCCTTTTCTATGCAGATGGATTTTGACAATAGCGGCTTTTTGGTAGGGCATAGGGAAGCCGAGGTCTCTCGGATTCTGGTTGCCTTGGATATCACCGATGACGTTATTGCCCAGGGGATCGAAGGGGGATTTCAGCTCATTGTCGCCCACCATCCTATTATATTTGGAAAGATTGGCTCTATCACAGACCAAGACCAGACAGGACGAAAGGTATTGCGCTTAATTGAACATGGTATTGCGGCGATATGCGCCCATACCAACTTAGATGCTGCGGAGGGTGGCGTGAATAGCGTCTTGGCCCAGCGTCTTGGTCTCAGCAGCCCAGTACCGTTGCACACCGATGGGATGGATGCTCAGGGGAGACCCTATGGCATCGGTAGAGTGGGCAGGCTGGAAGGTGGCCCCATTTCCTTAGATCGCTTTGTAGAGAGGATCAAGGCAGAGCTGTTATTGGATTCGGTGCGGGTGCTGGACTGTGGACGAGCTGTTTCCTCTGTTGCAGTAGGGGGCGGTGCCTGTGGGAGCATGCTTGCAGATGTTCTGGCCCACGGCTGCGATACGTTCGTAACTTCGGAACTGAAGCACGATGTCTACCTGGAGGCAAAAGCCTTAGGGATTAATCTCATCGATGCAGGGCATTACGCCACCGAAGCGGTGATTTGTCCGGTGCTACAGAGCTGGTTGCAGGAAGCCTTTCCCGGTGTTACGGTAAGCCTTGCGAAGGGCCAGCGAGAGGTGTTCTCCTGCTGGTAACAGCCTTGTCAAAGACTGAGATTTATGATAAAATAAGCGGCAAATATTTAGAGATTTAGAAGGGATGGAGTATCAATGGCCGGACATTCCAAATGGAAGAATATTCAAAAGACAAAGGGCGCTGCAGACGCAAAGCGCTCCCAAATTTTTACCAAGATAGCCAGAGAGATGATTGTGGCAGTCAAGGCCGGTGGTAGTGGTGACCCCAATAATAACGCCAGACTTGCCACGGTGATTGCCAAGGCTAAGGCGGCAAATATGCCCAATGATAACATTAAGCGCACGATTGAAAAGGCGGTTGGCGCTGGTAGTGGTGACGACTATGAGACTGTGGTCTATGAGGGCTATGGTCCCAATGGTGTGGCGGTCATTGTTGAGGCACTGACAGACAATCGCAATCGTACGGCGCCTGAGGTACGGCATTATATGGATAAATACGGCGGAAACTTGGGAACAACAGGCTGTGTTTCCTGGTCTTTTGATGCCAAGGGTGTTATCATCATTGAGCGGGAAGAGTTGGATGAAGATACGGTGATGATGGATGCATTGGAGGCAGGTGCGACGGATTTTGATCCCGGCGAGGCTGTTTTTGAAATCTATACCGAACCGGATGCCTGTGGCGAGGTGGCGAAAAAACTAGAGGAAAAGGGCTATGCCTTCCTCTCTGCTCAGGTGGAAATGGTACCCCAGACCTATGTAAAGCTCACCGATGAGAAAGATGTGCGCAACATGGAGAAGATGATTGAGCTTTTGGAAGACAATGACGATGTGCAGAACGTCTACCACAACTGGGATCAGGAATAGAAAAGAGCAAACTCCACCCTTTGGCTTAGGCCTTGTGGGTGGGGTTTTTTACAGGAGGTTCGTCGTGGAACAGGTAATGGTAGTGGATAGAGGGCAGCTTGAGGCCTTGTTACCGGATGATGTATTTGTCGCAGGAGAACATGTGGATCATGTGGTAGAGTTCATTTTGAACCAGCACTTTTTTGAAGACCGAGAGAAAGCAGAATATGATCCAACGCTAAAGCAAGTCATTCCCTATATAGTGCTCCGGAAAAAGGGAGCGTTTTTTGTACTGCGCCGACTGAAAGGTCAGACAGAGACAAGACTCCACCACAAGCTTTCCCTCGGAATCGGTGGACACATAAATCCTGGCGAGGAACAAGTGGGAGAGGAGAGTGTGTTAGATGCTGGGATGAGACGAGAGCTTGCAGAAGAGGTTTTTGTCGAGCACATAAAAAGTCTGGACTGTATTGGCATTATCAATGAAAACCTTGGCGGAGTGGGAGACTACCATGTAGGGCTTGTGTATTTGCTGGAGGCAGAGGGTAGGGTAGAGGTCTTAGAGACAGAAAAGATGGAAGGAAGTTGGCTAAGTTTTGAATCATTGGAGGAAAAGAAAGAGGAGTTTGAGACTTGGTCCGCCATTTTATTGGATCAGTTTTTCCCCACATTACCCTCGTGAGAGTAGAAAGATAAAAACGCCCAATATATCAGCCTTTTCCATATCTTTATTAGGGAAATTGACGAAGTAAAAGACAAAGGAATTGCTTGAATCCGCTTAAGAAGTATGCTATTATAATTAAGCTGTTCGAAAGCAATATCCGGGTGTGGCGAAGTTTGGTATCGCGCTTGACTGGGGGTCAAGAGGCCGCAGGTTCAAGTCCTGTCACTCGGACCAAAAACTGCCTTGAATCTTAATGGATTCAGGGCTTTTTTGTTTTTCTTTTGTATTTAAAATCTAGCATTCCGAACATTTTTCCGAACATAACAAGGTATCTTTGACCATGTCATTCATAATAGCTGCAATAGCTTTTTTGTCAGCATCGCCAGCATGAACATAGGTATTCATGGTAGTGGAGATATCTTCATGCCCCAAAAAGTCCTGAACTTGCTTTGGTGTAGCTCTTCTTGCCGCCAGAGAACCTGCGGTATGGCGAAAATCATGAAAGCGGATATGCTCTAGTCCATGTTTCTTTAGTACTTTTCTGGATGTTCGGGTAATATAATCTGGTTCGACAGGGGTACCATCAGGCCAAGCGCAAACTTTTCCAAGTGGTATACCTAAAGACTCGTGATGCTGTTTTAATTCCTTTAGGTATAAAACTGTGCTATCCAACGGATAAATTGTTCTGTTGCTTTTGGCTGTTTTTGTTTCCTCAGCTTCAATGCGTAGACTGCCATTTTTTGTAACAGTATTTTGAATATGCATTTGACTGTTCTCAAAGTTGATATCCTGCCACCGAAGTCCGCAGACTTCGGACCGACGCAAACCATAGCAGACAGCCAGCGTTATAGCTGAACGAATAGGTTCTTTTTCTGATTCTAATGCACGAAAGAGTATAGCAACCTGTTCTTCCGTGTAAGCCTTCCCCTCAAATTTTGCAGTTTTAGGAAACTCAATATAATCCGAAAAATTTACTGTAATAATTCCATCACGTACAGCATCTAGTAAAGCACCACGTATTACAATGTGGTGTTTTTTTTGCACTCTTAACAGAAAGTGTCTGCAATAGATTGCGGTAGCAGTCTTGCAAATGCTCTAAGGTTATAGTACGAATTTTATAATGCCCTAATTTAGGAATGATATGAACATGTGCATAGTCTTTATATGACTTAACAGTATTCGCTTTAAGAGTCATTGCTTTCTTCTGGATCCATTTTTGGATGTAATCAGCCAAAGAGGGGTTTTCACTAACTATTTTAGAGATGGCTTCCTTTTCCCAGTTATGCAAGATATCTTTTGCAGCTTGTTCAGCTTTGCGTTTTGTATTGCTTTTTACCTTGTAGCCCGTAGATTTTGACCGGTGTCGTGTTTTTCCTGTTTCAGGGTCATATACCCTTGCTCGCACAGACCAAGTACCCTTGTCATCAAAAATACTTCCAGTTATAGTTTTATAGCTTGCCATAGTGTAATCAATAACCTCCTTTTGTTGGCAAGCCAAACTACCAGCTTCAGAAGTATCATAACGTTTTGTTAGATGCTTGTCTACACTGATTCTACCAGCTTTTGCCCTCTCGGTACGTGTATGGGTTCTTTCGATAACAATCTCTCCAATCTAAATAGATTTGTTTAATTATTTTTTAGTTCAAACAAGTATTTTTCTTGCTGAGTATAGAGACGATAGGTAGGTTAGTTTTTGAATAAAACAGCTATTTTGTTTCTAGTCTGTCATATTCTTTCCATAGACATTCCTACAAACCCGTTAAACCTGCGATTCAATTACGGAAACATTTTAAAACATTATAAAGACGCTTAATTTTTTCTCAGTCACTTAATTTTTATAATAGAAAAGAGGACTCAGCCATAGAAAAATATTTGCTAGAGCTACAACGTTAGTATTTCTCTGCATGTCTTTAATCTTTCTTTTTTTGGGATACTTTGAATTTTGTTTTTTGCTGTATACCCCTTAGAAATCAAAGGGTTGGCTGTGTTCGTTCTTAAAAAGACCACTTTCTTTTTTGGGGGGACACTTCATGACCACAAAAGGCACTGATCTTGCCAGTTGCCTCCTGCAAATAGTATATGCGGATCAAGTGTTACTAGCTCTCTTCCTCTGATATCTGTTTTAATACTACAAAAACCAAACTCCTTTCCATCAACTGAAAATTTGAGTTCAGAAAGCTTAACACCCAATGCCCTGGAATCATGTTTATATATTCCTAATATGGAAGCAATGTCTTCAACTGAGAGGGGCTTCAATTTGTC
>JBHAQX010000101.1:0-3727 GCA_041830595.1 Evtepia sp. | reverse complement strand
TGTCTTTGTCAATATCCCGAAAGATTTCCTGGCAAATGCCATCCAGACGCACTTCGGTATAGCGCGAGGCCGCATAAGCCATATCCCGGGAGTAGACCTTACCAAAGTTTCCCTTTGAGTCCACAAGTGGGTGCAATAGGGCACCATAGCCCCGAGACAGGCGAACCATGGTCTCATAGATAGCCGCATCGCCATGGTGATTGAGCTTCATCGTTGACCCGACCACGTTTGCCGACTTGGTACGTGCTCCGCCCAACAGCTTCATCTGGTACATGGTGTAGAGCAGTTTGCGGTGAGACGGTTTAAATCCGTCAATCTCCGGAATGGCCCGGGAGACAATGACGGACATGGCGTAGGGCATATAGTTGAGCTCCAAGGTCTCCGTAATCGGCTGCTCTACCACCTCAGGCCGCAGCCCAAAGACCTTGCTCCGGTCGGCAGACTTCGGTAGACTGTCTTCTTTTTTCTTTCTGGCCATACTGTGCTTCCTCACTTGTGGATAGTACAGCTAGGGGAGCCAACGCTCCCCTAGCTGTTTTTGCATCTTAACTTAATTCAAATACTGGTAGCCATAGTAGCCCAGCAGTTGGGGTACTTTGTCCTCCAGTTTTTCCAGCTTCGTTACTACCTTTGCCCCATTGGGGAGTTCAAAACTGGGGGTGCTGGTGGCATTGCGGATGTCTGTCTTTTCACTAAAGAAAATGTTATACATGTTCTGAATCTGGAGCAGTGCCTCTACCTGACTGCCGCTGCTGCTGGATTTGCTGTCGAGTTCCATCTTCAGCTTAGGCATGTAGTAGTCGGCAAAGGTCTTAATCTTGCCCAGAAGGTCTGCCTGACCTTCCTGTCCAAGGGTGAGGTCAAACTCAAAGATCTCAAAGGTCGTGTCCAACATTTCCTTCACATATCCCTCTTCGTCATCGCCGAGAATGCTCAGAAGACGATCCTTGTCCAATTTCCAGCGGTACTCGCTGCCGGATTTTTTAAAGCTGCCGTCTCCCAGAAGCTTACCGCAACTTTCTCGAATGGAAAACATGTCCTCATAGAAAAACACGGGATAGGTATACCAGGTATCGGCAACGCACATGTCGTAAATATTCTCGCCTAGCGTGGTGGGACTAAGGGCTTTTTCCAAGTCTATCTCACCGAGACTATACCAGCGCTCTGCCGATGTCTTCACGGTTCCATCACTTAGGTACTTGTCCAGCAAGGGGAAATAGAGATAGCCCTCGCCTTCCGGATTTACAATCATCTTAATCTTGTGGTTTTTGGCAACTTCAGAAATCCATTCCTCCGCATACTCATAGGAGGAGCCCAAGAGCTTCTTTGCCATAGGTTCCAGGGCAGTCAGATTCAGATTTGCTGTTAGGCTCATCCCTGTCTTACTCAGATACATATCTGCATAACCATCAATGATATGGGTCTGATTGCCGTCAATGCTGTCTAGGGCCTCCACCTTTAAAGAAAAGGTGCTGCTCACCTGCTTAGGCTTCTCAAAAATCTGGCTCTGTGCCTTTAGGTAGCCATTGTAGACAGAAAAACCCTCGTTGAGCTTTGCAACAATGCTGGCCTTATCCAGAAGCACGGCGGTGTTAAAGTCCTCGTCCCAATAGACCTCATAGCCTAAGGCCTCTGTCACAAAGCGCAGGGGAACATAGGTGCGGTCATTCTTCTCATAGGCGGGAGCATCCAGCTTAATCTCTTTGGTCTCCGTGCCCTTGGTCACCGTCAACGTATCACTGCCTATGGGCAGCTTCATCACCGTTTCACCCAGGGTGATTTGAACAATGTCACCCTCTAAAAGCTCCACGGTGGCCCCTGTGGCCTCCATGATGGCACGTACGGGCACCATGGTGCGATCGTTTAGAAATTCCGGACGGGCATCGGGGAAGGCGACCATCTTGTCGTTGAGCATGACGTTAATCTGCGCAGGCACGCCGCCCATTTCGGTGATTGCCTCATCCTTCCAGTAGGCCTCAACAGCGTCAGCATAGCCGCTGTAGTACCCGTAATATTGTCCTAATTTATAATCCTCTTCAGCGGTTTCAGAGCAACCACTGCTCGGATAGGGCAACTCTGCTTCCGGCTTGCCGGCCTCATAGTCTGCCCAACCTACTTGATACATCTCATCATAAGCAAGATCATAAATTTTGCCTGTATAGCCATAGTAATAGCCTTCCCCGTAGGCATAATCAGGAATGCTGGCCGCCTCCTGCAAATCTGCATAACGGGGTCCGTTCTTTCCCTTAGTGCCTGCTGCATAATCTTGGGCTGCCTTTGTCTCTCCATCTGCATATCCCGCCATATAGTAAGACTCAGACCAGGCCTCATAATAGCTGACACCATAATACCAGTCGTACCCTATTTTGTAGCCCTCTTCGTAGGTTAATTTCTCCCACTTGCTATCATAAATATAGGGCTCCTCATCTACTCTGGGATCATAGCTTGCTGTGTAGGGGCCGCCTTGCTCCGCTTCTCCCTTTGCCGCTCCTTCTTCCATCCCTTTCGAATAACCGTCATAGTATCCATCATAAAAATCACCATCGGTAGCCAACGCCGGTGTGACCATAGCAAAAACCAGAGCCGTAGCTAAAACTATACTGAAAAAACGCTTCATTCCATTTCCTCCTCAATGTCCAATGTCGCTTACCTTGCGATGCAGGGGCAGGGGGTTTGTGTTTCTCTTACGAGATGTCCGCCACATCCAAATAGCGGAATCCGTTTTCAGCTATGTGCTCCTTTCTTCCTGCTAAATTATCACCTAGAAGCAGATCAAAGGCCTTTGCCGTCTCTAGCACATCTTCCGGCATTACCTTAATCAGTCTTCTGGTCTCAGGGCTCATGGTGGTGAGATGCATCATCTCCGGCTCGTTTTCACCCAGTCCTTTGGAGCGCTGGATCACGGGCTTTTTCCCTTCCAGCTTTTGCACCACTTCGTTCTTCTCCTTATCGGAATAGGCAAAGTAGGTCTGGTCACCGGAGGTGATCTCATAGAGGGGGGATTCTACGATGTATACATAGCCCTCCTGAATCAAGGTGGGCGTCAGGCGATAGAGCATGGTCAGAATTAAGGTGCGAATCTGGAACCCATCTACGTCGGCGTCGGTGCAGATGACCACCTTATTCCACCGCAGGCTGGAGAGACTAAAGGAGGTCATATCCTTTGTCTTACCAAAGTCCACCTCCACGCCACAGCCCAGTACCTTAATTAAATCGGTAATGATTTCGTTCTTGAAAATGCGGCTGTAGTCCGCCTTCAGGCAGTTTAAGATTTTCCCTCGAATGGGCATGATGCCCTGGAAGTCGGCATCTCGGGAGAGCTTACAGGCCCCCAAAGCCGAGTCACCCTCCACGATGTAGAGTTCTCGTTTGGCAATGTCTTTGGTGCGGCAGTCCACAAACTTTTGCACCCGGTTCGATAGGTCCAGGTTACCCAGCATGATTTTGCTCTTTAGGTTCAGCCGGGCCTTTTCCCCAGCCTCACGACTGCGCTTGTTAATCAAAATCTGGTCTGCGATGCGCTCGGCCAGCTGGGGGTTCTCAATGAAATAAACCTGCAGCTTTTCCCGCAGGAACTCCGTCATAGCCTCCTGGATAAACTTGTTGGTTACGGCTTTTTTCGTCTGATTCTCGTAGGAGGTTTGGGTGGAGAAATTGTTGGACACCAAAACCAGTGCCTCTTGAATATCTGCCCAGGTAATTTTCGCCTCACTTTTGCTGTACTTGC